>CAIUDS010000786.1 GCA_903897985.1 uncultured delta proteobacterium | reverse complement strand
TGAAAGCAGATGCATTCCGAATACGGGGTAACTGTCCCTAGAATTTCTCCGGCGCGATATAATCGCCGAATTTTTTGCGGGCCTCGAGCAGGCGCTCTTTCTGCTCGGCCAGGACCGAGGAAATGATCGGGGGCGTGTCCGCGATCATCTTGTAGATTTCCTGGATGCGTCCGATCTTGGCCAGGCTCTCCGGAACCCGAATCGTGAACTGCTTCAGATAATCCACTTGCGAATAGTCCCGCTTGAGCGCCTGCTCAAACAGGCTCTTCAAATCCTCGTATTTCGGGATCAAACCGGTCGGGGTTTTGATCGCCTCGACCTCGCCGTGAACCCGCAGTTCCATCCACTTGAGCCAGACCGCCTTGTCGGTTTTCTGGTTGAGCCAGTTGCCCTGTTTGTCGCGCAGGAAATAGTTCACCGAGAAGATTTTGGGCGGGTTCTGGAGCCGGGCCCCGAATTCGAGATGGTTCCGGATATACTTTCCGATCGGGATGGACAGGAAATCCACATTCGCCATGGGATTGAATTCCCGGACCCCTTCCTGGCCCAGGGTCGCCGCGGTGGTCTCGGATTCCAGCGACCCGCCCTTGGTGATCACGCCGTGGGTCCAGTCAAAAGATTCCTCCACCGGCGCCCAGGTGTCCGAGTCCCGGCCGCCGTAGATGATCCCGCCCAGTTCCACGCCCTGCGGGTTGTCCAGTTCCGGGTCCAGGTTCGATAGCAGCTTCAATGCCAGCGTGAACCGCGCATTCGGATGCGACACGGGAATTTTTTTATCCTTCTTGTCCTTCTTCTCCGGCGTCCAATCCCCGCTGTGGTTGATCCCTTTCTCCGGCATGGGCGCGTCCTGGCCCTGCCAATGCACGCTCCCGTCTTCCGGAGCCAGCACATTCGAAAAGATAATATCACCCGGGTTGTGCAGCGCCTTCCAGATCAGCGGGTCATCGCTCGAGTTGATCCCCTGGATAATCCCGAACATGCCCTTTTCCACATTCACCGCCCGGACTTGCCGGTCCACAATTTTCAAATAGGCGATGTCGTCTCCCACGATGGTCTCGCCGGTCATCATGGAGGTGCTGGTCTTGCCGCACAGCGAGGGGTAGGCCCCGGAGAAATAGGTTACGCGCCGCTTCGGCCCGTGCACGCCCATCAGGAACATGTGTTCGGCCAGCCAGCCTTCTTTGTCCGCGGCCTGGATCGCAAACCGGAGCGCCAACTTTTTCAGCCCGATGGTGTTCCCGCCGTATTGGGTGTTGATCGAATAAACGGTCTGGCCGTCCAGGTCAATGTAAATCCGGCGCAGCTTGATGTTCTTGGTGATGGCCCCGGTGAGGCCCCGCTCGAGCTCGCCCTGCGAATGAACGAATTTTAGAAACTTCGCCTCCCGGCCCAAGCGGGTGAACTCCTCGTAGCCGTTCCGGTAAAGCAAATCCTCGCTGTGGCAGACATAAGCCGAGTCCGTGAGTTGGACGCAGGGAATGGAAAAGACCGAGTTGCGCGGCCCCAGGGTGTAAAATCGCACGAACAGGGTGTGGCCCTTCATGATCCCTTTCATCAGCCCTTCCACCTCCGCCACCGCGTCGGTCCGGTCGGTGGCGTTCAGGTCCAGGCCGAAGTCCACCATTTTGGAAACCAGGATTTTGGTGTTGGCCTTGTCCCGGCCCTGATCGTCATAGTTTTCAAAATGGATGGTATGACCCTCGATTTTCAGTTTCCGCTCCGCGCCCTCCCGGATCGCCTCTCCCCGAATGAATGAAATCTCCTCCGGCGTGTCGCTGCTCACCAGCGCCTTATCCGGCTCGCACAACTCGATATATTTCGCCACAAACTTGTCCAGCTCCGGATGCCCGATCCGCTCCAGCTTGGCCAAATCCGCCGCGCTCAACCTTGCCTTTAAAATTTCCCTTTCTCTCTCTGCCATGGTTCCTCCCGCAATATTGTTTTAGGCGCATAAATCCCCTGTCTTGTTAAAAGACCTGCTTGGGAATTATAAGCTTACACGAATTTGGCTGAAAGCTCCCTGACCATCAGTATTAACTCCGGCTGCATGATCATCATGATCATAACCTGATTCTCAATATCATATCTTCCAACCCTTGTCAAGTTTCGCGCGGACCTTTGTCGCGGACCTTGTGTCGTGCGGACCTTGACCGCCAAGTCCTCCTCTTAATCTGGTATTCTGGTACCAGAATACCAGATTAAGAGGTTCGGTCCGGGGGCTCGAAGCGCGGTTTGGGTCGTTTCCCGGCCCCCAATAGTTTGGCAAACTCTCGGCCCGGCCGGGATTAAAATTGCGCGGCTGAAGGTTTGACCGGGATTGCATTTGCAGTTATCTTCTTGGGAAGAAGGGAGTTTTCTCGATGCGCAATTCTCGAATCATCGGCGCGGGATTTTATGTTCCGCCCAAAGTGGTGACCAACGACGACCTGTCTAAATTGATGGAAACCTCGGATGAATGGATTCGGGAGCGGAGCGGGATCCAGGAGCGGCATTATGTGGAGGATGGCGTGGGCGCGAGCGATCTGGGGACGGAGGCCGCGAGGAAAGCGTTGGCCAGGGCCGGGTTGCAGGCCACGGACCTAGATCTGATCGTGCTGGCCAGCCTAAGCCCGGATTACTGCTTCCCCGGTTCCGGGGTCCTGGTGCAGCATAAACTCGGCTGTCGTGATATCGCCGCGATAGATGTGCGCAATCAATGCTCGGGCTTTATCTATTCCCTCTCCATCGCCGACCAGTTCATCAAGACCGGCATGTACGAGCGGGTCTTGGTAATCGGCTCGGAGGTGCACTCGACCGGGATCGAGCTTGCTACCCGCGGCCGGGATGTGGCGGTGCTGTTCGGGGACGGCGCGGGCGCGGTGATCCTCGCTCCCTGCGAGCCGGGCCAAGGGATCCTGAGCACCCACCTGCATTCGCAGGGCGAGCATTATGACAAACTGATGGTTTATGCTCCGGCCAGTTGCCGCCAGCCCCGGCTCACGCATGAGATGCTGGACCAGGGTTTGCAATACCCGAAAATGGACGGCAAATTCATTTTCCGGATGGCGATTGACAAGTTCTGCGGCGTGATTGACGAGGCGCTCAAGAAGAACAACCTGACCCTCAACGACCTGGACCTGTTCATCCCCCATCAGGCCAACCTCCGCATCTCCAACATGGTCGGCAAGAAGCTCGGCCTGCCCGAGGACAAGGTCTTCAACAACATCCAGAAATACGGCAACACCACCGCGGGTTCCATCCCGATTGCGATCAGCGAAGCCTGGGAACAGGGCAAGATCAAGGACGGGTCCCTGGTCTGTCTCGCTTCCTTTGGTTCGGGCCTGACCTGGGCCAGCGCTTTAATTAAATGGTGAAAGGTCTGCGGACCCTCCTCCGTCCCGTTTGAAGGCGGGACTATGGAGGACAAGCAAGAGTGTCCGCAGCACGAATTCCGCTAAAAAAAGTTTGCGCCGGGCAACGCCAGGCCTCCGCGCCGCGAATCTCTTGCTTGCGGTTTGAAATTTCCATGATACCCTAAGCGGCCAAAGGAGGAGTCTGGATATGAGGTATAACTCCTGGATCGAGTTATCTCTCTTCTTTCTTCTTCTGGCCGGTCTGACGCCGCTGCTCGGGTCGGGCATCGCGGCCATCTTGAGAGGCGAAAGAGTCCCGCTGATGGACCGCGCGGAACGGGTGATCTATTCCCTGTGCCGGATTGACCCGGGCCGGGAAATGGGCTGGAAAGAATATGCCTTCTCTCTGCTCATGTTCAACGGCCTCGGGATCATCGCGGTCCTGGTCCTGCAACTCCTCCAGCACCATCTTCCCTTGAACCCCCAGGGTCTTCCCAGAGTCCCGGTCCTGCTTGCCCTCAACACCGCGGTCAGCTTCGCCACCAACACCAACTGGCAGGCCTATTCCGGCGAAAGCACCCTGAGCTATCTGGTCCAGATGCTCGGGCTCACGGTCCAGAATTTCCTCAGCGCCGCAACCGGGATCGCGGTGATGGCCGCGCTCAGCCGCGGGATCGCGCGCAGAAAGACCCACGCGCTCGGCAACTTCTGGGTGGATGTGACGCGGAGCACCCTGTATATCTTGCTGCCCCTGTCTCTGGTTCTGGCGATCATCCTTTCGAGCCAGGGGGTGGTCCAGAATTTCTCGCACTACCTGACCGTGAAAACCCTGGAGGGCTTCAACCAAGTCCTGCCCCTGGGCCCGGCCGCGTCGCAAATCGCGATCAAGCAGCTCGGCACGAACGGCGGCGGCTTCTTCGGAGTGAACAGCGCGCACCCGTTCGAGAACCCGACCCCCTTGAGCAATTTTCTGGAAACGCTCGCGATCCTGCTCATCCCCTCGGCCTGCGCCTACGCCTTCGGCCTTTTGGCCGGAAGCCGGAAGCACGGCGTCTCGCTGCTCGCCGCGATGTTCGCGGTTTTCATTTTGTGCCTGGGCTTCGCGCTTCGGTCGGAACTTAAAACCGACCCGGCCCTCGATAACCTCCCGTTCCTCGAAGGCAAGGAGACCCGGCTCGGGATCATGCCCAGCGCGCTCTGGGCCGTGGCCACCACCTCGGCCTCGAACGGCTCGGTTAACGCGATGCACAGCAGCCTCTCTCCCTTTGCCGGGGGCATCACTATGTTCAATATGATGATGGGCGAGGTGATCTTCGGCGGGGTCGGCACCGGGGTCTACACCATGGTCCTGTTCGCGGTGCTAACGGTGTTCATCGCCGGGTTGATGGTCGGCCGCACGCCCGAATACCTGGGCAAGAAAATCGAGTCGCGCGAAATCGTCTACGCGGTGATCGGCGTGCTCCTGCCCGGACTCTTCATCCTGGTCTTCGCCTCGATTTCCAGCGTCATCCCGGCCGGGCTCGCGAGCCTCTCGAACAAAGGCCCGCACGGCTTGAGCGAAATCCTCTACGCCTTCACCTCGGCCGGGCAGAACAACGGGAGCGCCTTTGCCGGGCTTAACGCCAACACCGCCTACTACAATATCCTGACCGCGGCCGCCATGCTGATCGGCCGCTACGCGGTGATCATCCCGGTCATGGCCTTGGCCGGAAGCCTGGCCGGGAAAAAATACACGCCCCCTTCCACCGGAACCTTCCCCACCCACGGGGTCTTGTTCGTGATCCTCTTGATCGGGGTGGTCATTATCATCGGCGCGCTCACCTTTTTCCCCGCGCTCTCGCTCGGGCCGATCCTCGAGCATTTCCTGATGCGGCAGGGGAGGCGGTTCTGAGGGATGAAGACGGCGGATAAAAAGAAATTGTCGCTGCTCGAGCCCCGGCTGGTCCGGCGCGCGGTCCGGGACGCTTTCCTCAAACTGGACCCGCGGGTCCAGATCAAAAACCCGGTGATGCTGGTGGTGTTCATCAGCGCCATCTGGCTCAGCTTGATCGTCCTGATGGACCTGATCCGCGGCGGGTTTTCCTCCTTCAACTTCCAGATCGCGGTCTGGCTCTGGTTCACCGTGCTCTTCTCCAACTTCGCCACCGCCATCGCCGAGGGGCGGGGCAAGGCCCAGGCCGAGACGCTCCGGGCGATGCGGAAAGACACCATGGCGCGGCGGCTCTCGGGAAAGACCGAACAGCGGGTGTCGGCCGCGGAGTTGAAAGCCGGGGACCTGGTGGTGTGCGAGGCCGGGGATGTGATTCCCGGCGACGGCGATGTGGTCGAGGGGATCGCGAGCGTGGACGAGAGCGCGATCACCGGGGAATCGGCGCCGGTGGTGCGCGAGAGCGGGGGCGACCGCTCCGCGGTGACCGGCGGGACCCGCGTGCTCAGCGACCGGATCGTGGTCAGGATCACCGCGGCCGCGGGCAACAGCTTTTTAGATCGGATGATCTCAATGGTCGAGGGCGCCAAACGCCAGATCACCCCCAACGAGCAGGCGCTCTCCATCCTGCTCCTCAGCCTGACCGTCATTTTCATTTTCGCGGTCGCAACCCTCAAGGGCTTCAGCATCTACAGCGAACACGCCTCCGGCTCGAACAGCTTCGCCACCATCCCGGTCCTGCTCTCCCTGATCGTCTGCCTGATCCCCACCACCATCGGCGGCCTGCTTTCCGCCATCGGGATCAGCGGCATGGACCGGATGCTCCGGAAAAATGTCCTGGCCCTGAGCGGAAAAGCGGTCGAGGCCGCTGGAGATATTGATGTCCTCCTCCTCGACAAGACCGGAACCATCACGCTCGGGAACCGCATGGCCACCGCTTTCCTGCCCGTCTCGGGCGTGCCGGTGGACCGGCTGGCGGACGCGGCCCAGCTTGCGTCCTTCAGCGACGAGACCCCGGAGGGCCGGTCCATCGTGGTGCTGGCCAAGGACAAATATCAGTTGCGCGGCCGCGAGCTTCCCCCCGGAACCCGGTTCCTCGCCTTCTCCGCCAAGACCAGGATCAGCGGGGTGGACCTGCCCGAACAGGCCGGGAAGCCCGGCCGCAGCGTGCGCAAAGGCGCGATCGAGGCGGTCCATGATTTCGTGGTCTCGGCGGGCGGAAAATTCCCGGAGGAATTGAGGGCGCTCTCCGCGGAGGTCGCCCGGGCCGGGGCCACGCCGCTGGCGGTGTGTGACGGGCCGGACGCGCTCGGTCTGATCGTGCTCAAGGATGTGGTGAAGGGCGGGATCCGGGAGCGGTTCGCGGAGTTGAGGAGGATGGGCATCCGCACGGTGATGATCACCGGCGACAACCCGCTGACCGCGGCCTCGATCGCGGCGGAGGCCGGGGTGGACGACTTTTTGGCCGAGGCCGCGCCGGAGGTTAAGCTGGCGCGCATCCGGGAGGAGCAGGCCGGCGGGCACCTGGTGGCCATGATCGGGGACGGCACCAATGACGCTCCGGCCCTGGCGCAGTCGGATGTGGGCGTGGCCATGAACACCGGGACCCAGGCCGCGCGCGAGGCCGGGAACATGGTGGATTTGGACAGCAACCCGACCAAGCTGATCGAGGTGGTCGAGACCGGAAAGCAACTCCTGATGACCCGCGGCGCCCTGACCACCTTTTCCATCGCCAACGATGTTTCCAAATACTTCGCCATCCTCCCCGCCATGTTCGCCGGGCTTTACGCCGCCTCCGGCTCGAGCGGGCCCTTGTCCGGCCTCAACCTCATGCGCCTCCATTCGCCCGAGAGCGCGGTCCTGAGCGCGGTCATCTTCAACGCCCTCATCATCGTGGCCCTGATCCCGCTCGCGCTCCGGGGCGTGAGGTACCGGCCGCTGGGAGCGTCCGCCATCCTCCGAAAGAACCTCCTGATCTACGGCCTGGGCGGACTGGCCATCCCGTTCCTCGCGATCAAGCTCATTGACCTGCTCTTGGCCGCGATGGGTCTGGTGAGGTGAAGGGATGAAGAATATAATATCCGGCATCATGCTGTTCGCGGTCCTGACCGTGATCACCGGGATCATCTACCCGCTCCTCGTGACCGGGGTCAGCCAAGTCATGTTCCCGGAAAAGGCCCAGGGGAGCCTGGTCCGGCTCGAGGGAGCGGCCATCGGCTCCGATTTGATCGCTCAAAAATTTTCCTCGCCGGCATACTTCTGGCCCCGGCCCTCGGCGTCCGACTATCAGACCGTCCCCTCCGCCGCCTCCAACCTCGGCCCGACCAGCGCCGGGCTCAAGCAGATCATTGAAGACCGGAAGCGGGAACTCGCTCCTTATTTTTCGGGACCCGTTCCCGCGGAACTGCTTTTGGCTTCGGGGAGCGGCCTCGATCCCGAGCTCAGCCCGGAAGACGCGCTCAGCCAAGTCGCCCATGTGGCAAAGGCGCGCGGACTTTCACAAGTGGACCAGGATCGCCTGATCGCCCTGGTCAAGGAAAATACCGAAAGCCCGCAGTTCCATATCTTCGGACAGGCGCGCGTAAAAGTCCTCCGCCTCAACCTGGCCTTGGATGCGATGTTCGGAAGGAGCCAAGGAGGCGGAAATTGAACGGACGAGATCAAGACCGGCGTCCCAACCCGGACCTGCTGTTGAAGGCGGTTCAGAAGGAGGAGGAGAAGCAGGCGCGGGGCAAGCTCAAGGTGTTTTTGGGCATGGCCGCGGGCGTGGGCAAGACCTATTCGATGCTGAGCGCGGCGCAGCATTTGAAGGCCGAGGGCGTGGAGGTGGTGGTGGCCTTGGCGGAGACGCACGGCCGGGCCGAGACCGAGGCATTGCTTAAGGGGCTGGAGGTCATCCCGCGCCGGATCGTGCCGTACCGGAATGTCACGCTCGAGGAGATGGACCTGGACGCGGTGCTCAAACGGCGGCCGCAAGTGGCCTTGGTGGACGAGGCGGCGCACACGAACGCTCCGGGCAGCCGCCACGCCAAACGCTATTTGGACATCCTGGAGATTCTCGACGGCGGGATTGATGTTTACACCACGCTCAACATCCAGCATCTGGAGAGCCGGGCGGAGACGGTGCGCGAGATCACGCGGGTCAAGGTTATGGAGACGGTCCCGGATTCGATCATTGATTTGGCCTCGGAGGTGGTGCTGGTGGATTTGGCGCCGGAGGAATTGATCCGGCGGCTGGAAGAGGGGAAGATTTACGGGGTGGAACGGGGGAGCGTGGCGGCGCAGAATTTTTTCCAGCCCGGGAACCTCACCGCGCTCCGCGAAATGTCGCTGCGGCTGGTGGCGGAGAAGGTGAACCAGGAGCTGCGGGACTGGCGGCAGCTGCACCACATCACGGATGCGTGGAAGACCCGGCACCGGCTGATGGTGGCGGTGTATGCGAGCCCTTATTCGGAGATCTTGATCAGATGGACCCGCCGGATGGCCGCGGGCTTGGACGCGCCCTGGCTGGCTGCTTATGTCGAGTCTCCGGAGCATCCGCTTCGCGAGGACGAGCGCAGGCTTTTGGCCAATAACCTGGCTCTGGTGAAGGAGCTGGGGGGAGAGGTCTTGGAGACGGTTGACGACGACCCGGTCCGGGGCCTGCTCCGGCTGGCCGGTCAGAACCAGGCGACGCAGTTGGTGGTGGGGAAATCCCGGCGGGGTTTTTTCCACAATTTGAGACTGGGCGGGTCGGTGACCAAGCGGCTGCTCGAGGAGAGCGGAAACCTGGACATCTATGTGGTCTCGGGAGAGCGGCCCGAGCCGGGCGCGGCCGCGCCGCTATTGGAGCCGGAGTCCTTGCAGGTTTCCTGGCTGAAAATCGCGGCCGCGGTCCTGGTCCCGGTCCTGATCGGGGCGCTCGGGTCGGCGCTCGAGCCTTCCCTCGGGTACCGGGGCGTGGGGCTGCTGCTCCTGATCGGGGTGGCGGTGCTGGGCCTGTTCGCGGGGCGGGCGGCGCTGCTTTCGGCGATCCTGAGCGGGTTGATCTGGGACTATTTCTTCATCCCGCCCCGGTTCACTTTCGCGATCGCGGCGCCCGAGAACATTATCCTGTTCGCGCTCTACCTGGTGGTGGCCTTGATCATCAGCCATCTGGCCACGCGGCTCCGGAACAACCAGCGGCTGCTGAGGCTCCGGGAGCAGCGCATCACCGCGCTCTACCGGTTGACCAAGGAGATCGCCTCGGCCAAGTCGCTCGAGAAAGTGATCGAGACCGCGGTCAAACATTTGGGAGATATTTTCGAGGCGGAGGTGGCGGTCCTGGTGAAGGAGCCGGACCGGCGGCTGAGCGAGGCGGAGGGGAGCGCCTTTGGGATGGACGACAAGGAGAAAGCGGTTGCCGAATGGGTGGCGCTGCACAGCCGTCCCGCGGGCCTGTTCACCGACACCCTGCCCGGAGCCCGGGGCTTCTACCTGCCCCTGATCGCGCACGGCCAGACCGTGGGGGTCCTGGGTCTCAGGCCGCGCAAACCGAAGCGGACCGCGCCCGACCTGATGATCCTGGCCGAAACTTTCGCCCAGCAACTGGCGGTGGGGATAGAACGAGAGCTGCTTAAAGGAAATCGCGACTCCGGCCTTCGCTCCTAAACCCCCTCGGAGCTGCGGCGAACCGGGAAGTCGTTCGCCCGAGTCAGCGCCTGGCGCTGAATTTCAAATTGAGAAAAAAACCGGGGCGGGAAAAAATCCCGCCCCGGTTTTTAGTTTTATATCTATTTCTCTTTCTTGAACAGTTCCTCTTCCGCCGGGGCCTGGCGCCGGAAAACTCTGCGGGTCAGGGCTTTCACATCCTCGGCCACATCGTCGAAGATGGTGTAGAGCACCGGGACGATGAGCAGGGTGAGGATGGTGGAGGAGAACAGGCCGCCGATAACGACGATGCCGAGCGGCTGTTGGATTTCCATGCCCTCGGCGCCCAGGGCGATCGGGACCACCGCGATCAGGGTTGCGATCGCGGTCATCAGGATGGGCCGCAGCCGGACCTTGCCGGCGTCAATCACGGCCTGGCGGCGCGCGATGCCTTGGCGGTGATAGGTGAGCACAAAGTCAATGAGCAGGATGGAGTTGTTGGCGACGATGCCGACCAGCATGATCATGCCGATGAAGGCGGTTACGCCCAGGGCGACGTTGGTGAGGTAGAGTCCCATCAGGGCGCCGGAGAAGGCGAAGGGGACCGCCGCCAGAATGGTGAACGGGTGGACCAGGGACTCGTAGAGCGCGGCCAGCACCATGTAGACGAGCATGATCGAGAGCAGGAACATGATGCCGAGGTCGCTGAAGGCCTCGGACTGCTGCTCGATTTCGCCGCCGAACTCCCAGAGGTATCCCTCGGGCAGCCGGGTCTGGCCCATGATCTTGTCGAGGTCGGCG
>CAIUDS010000785.1 GCA_903897985.1 uncultured delta proteobacterium | reverse complement strand
ATTTATTTTGATATGATCGGAGAATCTTTTCCCCAGGTAGTTCCAGGCGAATTGAATTGCCTTGGACTTGGCCTCCGCGTCACTTTTTGCGGGAAAGCTGGTAAGCGCGCTGTTGATGACCACATCTTTTTCGAGGTCCGCGCCCAAACCGATCTTTCCCCACAAGGTCCAGCCCAGGCCCAGGTGATAAAATTCTCCGCCGAACGGCCCCTGCTCCGGATCCTTTGCCAGCGGCCCCGGGATCACCGCGCCGCTCTCGGCCGAGGAAAACGCGATGGCGAAATCTTCGCCCCTCAGCATCAGATAATTCCGGAAGGTGAGATCCGGCGGCAGGCCCCGCATCCATTCGAACGGGACCAGCGAAGCATTGATGCTGGGGAAAGGCGCAGTGATTTTAGCCCCGGGAATAATGTCGCCGTTCCCCAGCGGCGGGCCCGGAGTGAAGCTCAGGAGATTATACCCGGCGTCATATTCGATCGGCGTTGATGCGGGCAAATTCAGGGGATAGGCAAAGATATGTTCGACCCATTGAGGCATGTTGCCGGAGAAATGCTGGACGAACTCGATCCGCTTTTCGCCCGCGGGAAGAATGATTTTCTGCGTCAGCCGGACCGAGGTCTTGTTCTGAAAAAACAAGACCGGAACCAGGGTTTCCAAAGCGCTCGCGGGAAGCTTGATCCCGAAGGCATTGCCCGCGAATTTCGCGAGAGCCTCGGCGCCGTTCAGCCTGCGCTCCAGCTTGCCCTCGATTTTCAGCGCGGCCTTTTGCGGACCGGAATCGCTTAGGGAAATTTTCACCGAACGGTATCCGGGCTTGACCTTGAGGTAGTCTCTCATGCCCGCGGCCTCGCCGCGCACCGCCTGCAAATACTGGTTGAGCAGGTAGGGGGAACCGGGCTTGACCAACTCCCGCTTCCGTTCTTTGTCATACAGGCTCTTGATCCCGCCGGTCTTGCCATCAACTTCAATCCGATAAAATCCATTTTCCAGAATGAAATCGTTTCCTTCCCGGAATGCGCGCGCGGTTTCGCTATTTCCCGCCACCGACTCTTGAGTCTTTTCCAGTCCGGCAACGGCTTTTTCAAAAATGAAATTGCCGGTCTCTTCCATCTGAGAGATCCATTGCGCCCGGGTGGTCTTCCAGTCGCGCATGTCCTGCAAAGAGTAATTCAGTCCGCCGAACGGGACCGGCATGGGGTTGTGGTCGTTGTCAAGGATTAGCGGCTTATACCCCTGCCAGAGCCCTTCGGTTGGATCGCTCACGGATTCTCCGGATAAAAATTTGTCCGCCAGCGCGATGCCGGCCTCGGTCGCCTTTCGCTCGAATTCGCGCTGTTGTATTTCTTTTTGCGGGTCCACCTGCATCATGCTCAGAAAAATCTGCTCGCCCCAGAAACCCGACATCTCGCCCCTCACCGTGGGAATCTCGGCAGGAAAATTTTTCTCGACATATTCGAAAAAATCCGCCGGGGTGGAAACCAGCAATTGCGGCCAGACCCATTCTTCATTCCATTTCCTCGCGATCTCCGACGGAGCGATATTCTGCGGCTGGTTGTCGCCGCCGACCGCGGGGTAGAATGGGAGCAGGTAGGCGTCATAAGGATAGGACCAGCTTGCGCCGTGGAAATCAAAATGTTCGGTGATGATCTGGTTGGGAAAACCGTTCTCCAGCGATTTCAAGTGCCGGCCGATCAGCATTTCCATTTCGGAAAACGCGGCTTCCGGGATGGGCGGCATCAGCCGCATCTTGAGGTCGAAGTTTTCGCCATAGCCGTTGAGATTAGCCGAATGCCATACCAGAACTTTTTCCGTTCCTCCCGGCGGGGTCAGGTAAAACAAGGGCGGGACCATATAGCGCGTGTCATTAGGCCCGACGAGGAGATATTTCACGCCGGCCGCGGATAGCGGCTTAACCACCGCGGAAAAATCAAACACATCATGGATGCACGCGGTCTGAAGCGGGACCTCGAGCGCATCGGTTATTCTCAGCGCCGGGTTCAGCGAGGCAAACAGCGCCTCGTCGGGCATGAACTTGTTCTGGTGCGAAATGTAGAATCCTCCCAACTCGATATTCTTTTCCCGGATCGCCTTTTTCAATTTTTCCTTTTCCTCGGCAGTGATCTCTTCGCTGTTCAGAAATTCATCCACCGCCCACCCGGCCTCGACAAACATTCGAAACCGGGACCGCTCCGGGTAATCCCGGGTCTGCTCGATCAGGGCCAACTCGGTCTTCAGGTTTTCCAGATTCTGGATCAGCACCTTGGGCTGCGATTGGGTGAAGCCGATGTCAATATGCGTGAACGGCGCCAAATAAATTTTCCAGGGCCGGACCGGTTTTAAATCAAGTTGCCCCTGCCCCAGAAGAATTTTGTTCTCGTAGAAAACCTTGAGCTCCACCGGGCATTTGCCTTTATCACACGCCGGGACCAGAAACCGGATTTCCGTCGGCGGCGCCGAAAATTGCAAGAATTCCTCCAGCTGTTTTTTCTCGGTCCGGGCCTGCACGATCACTTTCAGCGGCAAAGGTTGCGGCGCGACAATGCTTACCAGTTGCTTGAGCGCCCCCGCTTCCTTTTTCACAAAAATGGTTTGCTCTATTTTCAGGTTTTCCTGCCCGAGCGACCCGTTTGCCAGGAAAACCATGAGCAAACAAAAAGCGATAATTGTTGCCCGTCCGGTTTTCATATTTCGATCTCCTCTCCCAGCTTGATAACCTGAACCCGGATCTTTGGATCGGCGATCAATCCTTGCAGCTTGTCCGGATCGGATGCCAGCTTGAATTTCGCGTGATAGTGCATCGGGATAACCGTCTCCGGTGAAAAACTTTTCGCCAGCTCCGCCGCCGTCTGCATGCTCAGGCCGTCTTCCTTGCCGAAATAGCGCGCGCACGCAATCGAGAGAAATGCGATGGCGATGGGCGCATGTGCCTGGAGCCAGCCCTTTAATTCCTCCGTCAACCTGGTGTCTCAGATCGGAAGAGCGTCGTGTAGGGAAAGAGTGT
>CAIUDS010000784.1 GCA_903897985.1 uncultured delta proteobacterium | reverse complement strand
TCCGCCTTCGCCAAGGCTACAGCGGACGAGAAGGTCCCGCATAAGCTGAGGAAAAAACGCGAGCATCAAGAATTGGAGGAAGAATTTGAGCGGAATGAGATTGAGGTGTGGGACTCGGAGCAGGAAGTGTCATGGAAACGCGGGCTGAAGGTTAGACATCCAACCTTTGGCGAGGGCGTGGTGGAAAAGGTGGAGGGGACGGAGGACAAGATCAAATTGATTGTAAATTTCAAAAGCGCGGGGTATAAGAAACTGATGGTCAAGTTCGCCAAGCTGGAAGTGCTGGGATAAAAAGATGGATGAGGAAAGGAAATTGCCGCTGGAGCCGGTGCCGGAGCCGGATCATGCGAAGAAGCACAAGCAGGAAGAGGAATATTTTTTAAAGGAAGACGAAAAGAAACTGGGGGCGCTGCGGGATAAGCTGCGCCTGGAAAAACAGTTGCAGGAACAACTTGCGGCCGGCGCGGAGGCGCGGCAGAAATCCAACCGTTTGAAAATCGGCGAGGCCGTGCTCATCCTGATCGCGGCCCTGGGACTCACCCGGCTCACCCTGCTCGTCAAGTCCGGCCCGATTGCTCATTACGCCGACTTGGTGCTGGCCGCGATCTGGCTTTACCTCCCGGCTATGATGGTCTGGCTGCGCAAGGAAAGCCTCAAGGATTTCGCGCTCGCCCAACTCAACCTCGCCAAAAGTTTGCTCTGGTTCCTCATCGCCGCGGCCGCCATCTTCCCGGCCTTCTACGCCGCCGGATACCTGGGCGCGCTCAAAATCATGCGCCTGCAATTCCAGCTTACCATCCCGCAGAACCTCGCAATTCTCAGCCTGGGCCAACTCTTGCTGATCGCGCTGCCGGAGGAATGGTTCTTCCGCGGATATTTGCAGGGCAGATTCAACCAGGCCTTGGGCAAAAAATGGAAATTGTTTTCCGCCCAAGTCGGTCCCGGCCTGATCCTCACTTCGGCCCTCTTCGCCCTCGCTCACTTCACCATCGCCCAATCCCCGGACCGCCTCCTGGTTTTCTTCCCCGCCCTCATCTTCGGCTGGCTCCGCGAGAAAACCGGATCTCTGCTCGCGCCGATCCTGTTCCATTTCGCCGCCAATTTGACCTTCATCATCTTCCAAATGAGTTTGATAAAATAACTCGCATTTGCGGGGTGTTGAAAATCTTGAATGGCCACAGTCATTCCCGCGAACGCGGGAATCCAGCTTATTGATAATTCTGGATTCCCGGTCAAGCCGGGAATGACAGAAAGGGGCGCGGGAGACATTTTCAACACCGGGTCAAAGGTTGTTCCGCAATCAGAATTTTCACGCCCTAATGAATCTCCACCTGCTCGTCCTGAGCAATCCACGCGGCATATTTAATAGCCTGCTGAATATCTTCCTTTTCCAGATAGGGATAATCCCGCAAGATCTCGCTCTCTCTCATCCCCGCGGCGAGCAAATCCAGGAGTTTGGACACCGGGAACCGCAGTCCGCGGATGCAGGCTTTTCCGCCGAAAACCTTGGGGTCTATGGTAATCCGCTCAAGATTCTTCATATCCATGCCTCCTATCTAATTATATTATATCGGTTTTGGAATCATTCCACCAACCGCGCGCTGGTTTCGCGGTTTATTTGAGTTTCAGTCTTTTTCCTTTAAGCTGGTGAAATGAGCGGCGAGGAAATTTTCGAGAGGATTTATCTGGTCGGGTCCGCGGATTTGACCGAAGAAAAGGACTGCTGCGTTTATCTGATCGAGTTCCCGAACGAACTGGTCCTGATTGACTCCGGCGCCGGAGAGTCGGGATCTTTGATCCTCCAGAATGTCAAAGCCCTGGGGCTCGACCCCAGTCGGATCAAGAAACTCATCCTCACCCACTGCCACATTGACCACATCGGCGGCGCCAACGAGTTCAAGCGCAGGCTCGGCCTCGAAATCATCGCCCACAAAAACTGCGCGGACATCCTGCTCCGGGCCGACCCGGTGCTGACCGCGGCCAAGTGGTATGGCATGACGCCGGAGGCCATCGTGGTGGACCAAAGCTTCTCGGAGCCGGAACACATTTTGAAAATGGGGGACGAGTCCCTGCATCTGATTTTCATCCCCGGCCATTCGCCTGATTCAATCGCAATTTATGTTGACCGAAAAGACAGGAGAATCCTGTTTGGACAGGATGTTCACGGCCCGATCCACCCGGCGTTGGGCTCGGACCGGAAGCTCTATCAGGAAAGTTTGCGCAAGTTGATCGCGCTCAAGCCGGACATTCTCTGCGAGGGCCATTTCGGAATTTACCAGCCCC
>CAIUDS010000783.1 GCA_903897985.1 uncultured delta proteobacterium | reverse complement strand
GGGTAGCCTGGTTTTTCGGCGGGGAGCCGACTGGAGCGCGAAGCCGGAAACCGCGCTCGCGAATTTGCTCCTGATCGCCGCCATCATTTTTGTGCTCACCGCCGGGTCGTCCTGGCTGGTGGACGCCTGGCCGCGGAGCCCCGCGGGGATGCCGGGGCTGGACCGGATCGTTGAAATCGGGTTCCTCATCACGGCGCCGGTTTGCGTTTTGCTCGGGGCGGCCTTCAATTACAGCAGCCGCCTGCTTGAAGCCAACGAGAACAATTTGGTCCGGCTCTATCTCTGGGAAGCTTTGGGCGCGGCCGCGGCCGGGATCGCGTTCAGCCTGGGGTTGGCCGGAAGGATCCCGGTTTTCTCCCTGATCGTGCTCACCGGATTCCTGATCGCGCTCGCCGGGGCTTTAGCGCTTCCACGCCGGAAAAGAATTCCGGCGCTGGCCGGCGCCATCATCATCTCCGGCCTGCTGCTGGTTTTTGCCGGCAAGATCGAGCGCGGCCTGGTTCAGCTGCGCTGGCCGGGTCAGGAAATCCTGGCTGCGCGCGAGAGCAAATATGCGGAGATCACGGTCACGCGCTCGGCGGGCCAGGTGAACTTCTGGCTGGACGGCCTGCCCGCGTTCAGCTATCCCAACCCCGAGGTTTTCGAGCAGGCGGTCCACATCCCCTTGAGCATGTGCGCGAAACCGGAAAAGGTCCTGCTCATCGGCGGGGGCCTGCTCCCGGCGATGCAGGAAATCTTCAAGCATCCGGTCCGGGAACTCACCTATCTGCAGATAGATCCGGCGCTGACCGAGATGGAGACCGCGTATCTTCCGGGCAGCGATCGCATCCAAAAGGAACCCCGGCTCCGGATCGTTTATCAGGACGCCCGGATTTTTTTGAGCCGTAGCACCGAACGCTTTGACGCTATTATCGTGAACCTGCCCGACCCGGAAACCGCCAATTTGAACCGCTATTACACGACGGATTTTTTCCGGCTGGTTGCCAAAAGGCTTGCGCCGGCCGGGGTGCTCGGGTTCGGGCTCGGGGTTTCCGGCAATTATTTCTCGGACGCCGAGGCGGCGCTCCTGGCGGAGGGCATGGTCAGCTTGCGGCCGGTGTTTCCGAAAATCGCATTGGCGCCGCTGGGGAGGAACTATTTGGTTGCGGGCGGGGAGGCTGCGGCCATCACGGAAGATCCGGAGGAGATGGTGGCCCGGTTGAAAGCGGCCGGGGTCTCGACCCGGTTTGTGCGGGAATATTATCTGCGCGACAACCTCAGCCCGGAACGGCTGGCCGCGATCAAGGATTCCCTCTCGCCGTTTCTGCGGGAGCCCGCCAACACCGACCTGCGGCCGCGCGGATACTATCTGTCAACGCTGCTCTGGCTCGAGCAGGCCGACCCCGGAGTGCGCGGCCTGATCAAAAAATTTCTCGCAATTGGTCCGCGCTGGCTCGCGCTCGGTCTGATCGCCTTCCTCGTCACCGGCCTGATCCTGGTCGCTCGCGGGCGGGCTCAGGCCTTTGCCGCGGTCTCCATTTTTTCCCTCGGATTTGCCGGGATGGGCGCGGAACTGGTCTTGATCCTGGGATTCCAGGCCGCATATGGATATGTCTATAACCTGATCGCCATCCTGGTCGCGGCCTTCATGGCCGGCCTGGCCCTGGGCGCTTATGGGTATCAGCGGGGGCAGGCGCGGCTGACCGCAAAGCCGGTTTCCAGTCTGATAATGATTTGCGCCTTGGAATTGCTCGCCATCCTGCTTTGCGCGGCCGGGGTTTGGCTCATGCTCACCCGGCCGGTCGGAGGGATGGTCGCTATTGGCCTGAGCGTGACTTTGCTTATATTGGTCGCGGTTTTCTCGGGGATCGCGTTCCCGCTGTGCGCGCATTTGTCCATTACCAACGGGCGCGCCGACATTGGGTCCGCCGCTGGCGGCATCAATGCCTGGGACCATCTCGGCAGCAGTCTCGGCGCGATCCTCACCACCCTGATCCTGGTCCCGCTCTTCGGCCTGCTCCCCGGAATCTGGTTCTTCGCGCTCCTGATCCTGGCCGGATTGGCTTCAGCCCTGGCCCTGCTCAGGGCCCGCTGATTTCCATTTCTTGTAAGCAGGCAGCGAGCGATAGACCAGGCCGCTGGAGAGGGAGGCGGGCAGGAAAGAAATCGTCCAGACCAGAAAAGTCCTGATCGCCCAGGGCTTGTAGCGCAAGGCTTCTTGCAGGGCGGCCCGGGCATTTTTAAGTTCGCCCTTTTCAAAATAAAGCCGGGCCAAGGCGCGATCCAATTCCGGCAGACCCTGTTTGAGATAAGGCCGCAGCTTCCGGCTCCGCTGCCAACTCCGCCGGCTCACGGTCCGGGCGGAAAGATAAGACTTGAACTCGTCGCGCGAAAGCCCCGCGCTAAGCTGGCGTTTGATCCCGAGCGGCTCGCTCACAAACCCGAATTCCATTCCTTGCTCCAGGGCCTTCATCAAAAGATCGGTATCCTCGTTGATTTCCAGGTCCTCTGAAAAAAAACCGCACTTCTCAAAAAAGCTCCGCCGGAACATGGTCAGGGAAGTGATGATCGGGGTCGAGAAAAGATTTTCCGCGGACTGAGCGCCCTGGGGAGGGGCGTAGAGGGAATAGTAAGTTTTTAGGCTGGGGTCCGGCGCCTGGCCGGGCCGGAGGAACCAGCCGTCGGAAAAGGAAAGGTTCAAGTCGGTATGGGCCTGGAGGAATTTGACCTGGCGCTCGAGATAGTCGGGGAGCCAGAGGTCGTCGGCATCGAGGAACGCGATGAACTCGCCGACGGAGAGGCTCAAGCCGCGGTTGCGCGCCGCGGCCACGCCCTGATTTTTCTGATGATATAAGATGGCGCGGCCCTTGAATTCTTCGAGAATTTTCGGGGTGGCATCATGAGACCCGTCATCAACCACAATCAACTCGCAGTCCGGATAGGTTTGAGCGAGCGCGCTGACAATCGCTTCCTTTACCAGGGGCTGGTTATAGACGCAGATAATGGCGCTGACTTTGCTCATGCCATCTATTGTATTTTCAGATGCAGAGAAAGGCAACCGAGTGTGCGGCAGGCCCAGGGGAATGAGGAAGAAGGAAAGAAGAAAATAGGGTTAAATGAGTTTGGGGGATTTCGGGTTCTTTTTTCGATGCAGGTTGGCTAAATCGGTCGGCTTCGATTCGCGCTCCACCAGGGTTATTTCTTCCCGATTGAGATCATATAGTTTATAAACCAAGTCATTGATGGAATGCTCAATGCCCTGGATGGCGCCCTCCAAGGTTCTTTTATCCAAATCTGAAATCGCCCGTTCATAATCTGCATATAAGCCGATTATCCTTTCCACCCAGCCTTCCAACCGGTCATGCTCGGCCCGGACTTTGGGATCTGAAAAATCCTCATCGGGAAAAGGGAAGTCGTGGATCTGATTTATCTTCAGTTCCGCAAAAAGCTTTCCGACGCGCGGCTGGATGGTGCGGAAATACCAGGTCAGGAGGTTGCTGTTCAACAGCCCGGTAAAAAAATAGAGGCTTGGCGGTTGATCGGCTTCAGCGGACGGCCCCTTTTTTAACAGCACAAATAAATTATTGCTGGCAAAGTATCCCTCGAAATCGGCAGCCGCCATCACATAGTCTCCGGTCCGGCGCACAAAAATCTTGGGGGAGGTGAAATTCGACTCGATTCCCAGGTTGGCGTATTCCCGGGCGTGTTCGTCAATAATTGTCTGGTTATAATTGACCCATTGACCGCCCCATTTTAATTGGTATCGGCGGAGCTCGTCACGGCCGAAAATCATCTTGCGGCAAAAGCGGTTTCGCTCCTTGGGGAGGAAGAGTTTTGCGCGGATATTGCCGGAATGGATTCCCTCATGGGCTTCGAGGAATCGGTTTAACTTGGGCAGTTCATCTAGTTTATTGAGGAGGCCCAAGTTTTCCTTGTTCAAATGAATATTGAATTTGTAGTCCTTCAGGCGATAGAAAGTAGCCTGGGAGATTTCGCGCTCAGGGGAGGGTTCCTTTTGGCCGGGCAAAGGGATCTCCATCAGGATTTTGACCTTGTGCCTAGACGCGGCGGCGCCGACTCTTTTGACGCAGACCAGGACCACGCTATCCAGGTTGACTTTCTCGAAAGCCATCCCGGCATAAGCGATCCATTCGATCAAGGTCTGTTCCAGGATTATTTTTCGGGTTTCGGGGTAATTCTTCAAAAGGATGATATCTGGCAGGATCATCCCCCAATAGCCCTTATCTTTGACCAGCCCAATGGCCCGTTCGGTGAACAGCTTGAATAAGTCCAAGATGCCCGAGGCCGTAACATAATGTTGTTTGAGGTATTCCTTTTCCTCTGCGCTGAAATCCACCGCTTTTTGGCCCCAGGGCGGATTGCCGAGCACCGCGTCAAACCCGCCGCTCCGGAAAACCTCCGGGAAGGCCGCTTTCCAGTCCAGCGAGCGGATTCTCTTGCTGGCCTCGCCGTCCGAGAACAAATCAAAATAATCGCTCTCAATCAGGGAATTGCCGATTTTGATATTGTGTTTTAGATCGGGCAGGATCGTTTCACCTTTGAACAACGGATATTCCGCGGCCAGGCTCAGGCGGTTTTCGCCTTCCAGAATTTTCAAATACAGCGAGAACTGGGAGACCTCCACGGCCTGGGGATCGATATCCACGCCGAAAATATTGTCCAGGACAATTTTCCGCTTTAGCCCGGCGGTCAGGTGCATATTCTGGTCGGAATCATACCAACAGAAATCAGGTCTTTGTTTCTTGGGATTCTTGAGCAGCCATTCTTTGTAATAATCGCACAGGCGGTCGAATACCCGGATCAGGAAACTGCCGGAGCCGCAAGCGGGATCGAGAAACTTGAGCCGGGAAACTTCATCGAGGGTTTTGCCCCTGAGCAGGCTCCCCACTGTGCGTTCCACAATAAAATCCGCAATATATTGGGGGGTATAATAGACCCCTTCGGCCTTGCCAGCATCCGGTTTGTCAATGCTTCTCGCACTGCCGCTGGGCGTGATTTTGATGTGTGTTCGGATAAAGCGCTCATAAATCGAGCCGAGGATCTCAACCGGCATTATGTTAAACAAGTAGGGCGACTCCTCGCCGGATAATTCGGCGATGAACCCCAGCAAAAAGTCATCATCCACTTTCAGGCTCTCCGAAAAATGAGGAGCGAATAAACCACCGTTAAACGCCCGCTCTTTTCCTTTGTCCAGGATGCGGAACAATTTGACGAGCAGGGGATAGAGCGGCTGCCGGACCGAAGCCGCTTGCCAATTCTTGACGATGCTCTCGAGGGTGCCGTTCACATCTATGTCCCGGTCTTCGCAGATCCTGATGAAGATGATGCGATCCAAGATTTTCTGGACCGCCTCATTCAAATGGTTTTCATCCCACTCCGGGCGGGGATTATTCGCGACGATATTTTGCGCCAACACCCGACGGCTCTCTTCGAGATAGAAGAGGAATTCCTTGTCCACTTTGCGGACGCGGTCCGGCCGGATCAGCCAGCCCTGCCGCGCCCTTCCCTTGAAGGGTCGCGTGGGCAGGTCGGAAACAAATTTATCCAGCGAGCCCTCGGCGACCTGTTCGCGCGAAAAAAGGCTCCATAGCTTTTCAGCTATCAGCGGGTATTGGCGGAAATTGTAGCTGATAACCGGGTCGAAGGGCAGCTTAGCATCCGGCCGTCCGCCCACGACATAAACGTTGACTTCCGCAAAATTGCTCAGGACCGCGATGTATAATTGCATATTGAAGGAATATCTTTGGGCTTGAAAAGCGAAAGGGGAAAGCTCTTCCGCCGGCTTCTTGGCCTCGCACACAAAACGATTGACACCATCCGTCCGGAAGAGGTAATCCGCCTTTTTCTTTCTTCCCGCGATATTGACCCGACTTTCGATTTCCACTTCCCGCATGGGTTGGGCCAATCCTTGCAGGTTTTCCATGTCCCAGCCCAGCGCCCGCCAGAACGGATTAAGGAAATCGTTCCGTAGCGCGGCTTCATCATAGGCCTTGGATTGGTAGCGGGAGCAATTCTTCTCGAATTGGGCGGCTAGGTTATTGATCCCGGCTTTGAATTCCTGGAAAGTGATATTTTTCCCGTGCACCGTCATGGGTTTCTTAACAATCTATAGAATTATCAAACCCTGTCAAGTTTTCATGCCGGTGCAAGATTCGATTTAAACGAGCGGTGGAAATTACCAATTGCCCAGGTTCATGAGCACATTGAACTCGCCGGAGCGGCCGGAATCCTGCTGGGTATAAACCAAGATGATGTCGTCCTTCGAGTCGCCGTTCAAGTCCTCGGTGTAAGGCAGGAAGGAATTGGAAATGGGGATGCTTTCCTGCTTGCTGGTCCGCTGGCAGTTCTTGTCCTTGATCACCACCACCAGCTCTTTTTCATTTTTGCCGAAGATGAGGTCATCAATTTTATCGCCGTTGAAATCGGCGAAGACATGGGGAATGCTGCCCATCATCCGTCCCCGAGTGAAGTCAATATGGAGGTTGATGCGGTCCACCGTGGAGGGCTGGAGGGGCAGGGTGTGGTTGCTGGCGAGGAAATATTTCCAGTCGAGCGGGAAATCGGAGGAAACCAGGACACTGACGGTTTGGAGGAATCCGGCTT
>CAIUDS010000782.1 GCA_903897985.1 uncultured delta proteobacterium | reverse complement strand
GTTGTAAATGAAATCATTGGTATCGGAATTGTAAACCCACGAGGTGTATGCAGGGGAGCTAAGTCCGCTGGTACGCTATAACATTGATTTAATTAAGCTTTTTTAATAGAATAGAATAACATCTAGGGCGCTTTCTTGGCGCCCTTTTTGTTATGTGGCGTTTGTATTTCACAAAACTGTGTTTGATGCCGTAGAGAACAGATATTTCTTTTATTTTGTGGAATACGGCACAAATATTTTAACATTTATTGCAAATCTATCAATAATTTGGTTTATAGGTATAGAACATATATTTATAACTGAGGAACAATATTATTATACTTTTGAAATTGGGGTTGTCAATTTTCTATGATTTCTTCCGGGCAAAAATGTTAAATGCGCTCACCAGGATGTCGCCCATGGTGGCCGCGGGAAGCCCCATGCCGAACATTAAATAGTTTCCGCCAGCGACGGTTCTTCTCAACTTGTCAACTTGTTAACCTGTCAACCTGCCGACCTACTTCACATACCCCAAGGCCTTGAGCTTTTCGCGATCTTCGCCGCGGAGCTTGACCTTTGACGGCGCAGGTCTCAGCTTCTCGCGCAGGGACTGATTGTTTTTGAGGATGCCCATTAGCCGCTCGAGCATTTGCGCTTTTAGTTCCGGCTCGCTCCCGGCCAAGTCGCTCTTGGCGCCGGGATCAGCGGCGAGGTCATAAAGCTCGGCCCGGTTGGCCGCCGAATGATAAATTAAAAGATGATTGCCGGCGCGCAGCGCCGCGACCGGCTCGCCGAAGATGTTGCAGGCGCTGTAAGCCTGGTCGGCGATGCCCGTATCTTTGCCTTCGAGCAATGTCCTCAGGCTTTTTCCCTGCATGAATTCCGGCGCGGGGGTTTTCGAGAAATCCAGGAGCGTGGGCATGAGATCAATCAGCTCGACATTTTGCGCGATGGTTTTGGACGGATGACTCCCCGGCAATTTAATGAGCAGAGGCACCCTCGCCTCTTCCTGATAAAAACTGAAGCCGTGTCCCAGGCTGCCATGCTCCAGCATTTGATCGCCGTGGTCCGCGGTCAGGATAATCAAGCTATTGTCCCAGAGCCGGTTTTTTTTGAGAAAGTCAAAAAACTCGCCCAGTTTCCCATCGAGATAGGAAAGGTCGTAATCATAAAGATAAATAATCTGGTCGAGGTCCTGCGGGGTCAAATGCAGCCTGCCGGACATGACCTCAAACTGCCCGGAAAAGCTGGAGGCGAAAGGTCCTTGATATTCGGGCCGGGCCGGCGCGGGCGGCCGCCAGGGGTCGCCGTAAGGGGAATGGGGTTCGAGGTAATGGAGCCAGAGGAAAAAGTTATGATGGCGGTGGCGGCGGATCCAGGATTCGGCTTTTAGATTTAAAAAGTCGGCGCTCATGGGATTGGCATGATTAACCCGGTCCATGATCCGGAGATAGGTTTGGTTGAAGGCGAAGAACAAGCCGGCCCCGGGGCCGCGAGCGCCTGCGAGTGCGAGCAGGATCTGCGAGTCGTCTCCCTTTTCGACGCTGTCCAAAAACGCCTCAAAACCACGGCCGATCCCGAACCTGGAACCAAGAAAAACATTGACCACAAACGCGCCGGTGTCGTAGCCCTGTTTATGCAGCAACTCCGCCAGGGTGGAATGACTCGCGGGAATGGGCGGCAGCGACTCGATGAACTCGTCCGAGATACCCTTGGCAATCCGGCGCGCATAGTCCGGTTCCTGCCCGGTCAGGTAGGGGGAGCAGGCATATTGCGCGTCCGGATAGATCGAAGTGAACAGGGAAGTAACCGAAGGATAGGTCCAATCGGCCTGGCTGTATGCGTTCGGGAAAATGAAACTTTGCCCGGCCAGTTGGTCAATGTTTGGCGTGGCAAGTGCTTTGTATCCGTCATAGGAAAGATGGTCGGGCCGGAGCGCGTCAATGCTGATGAGGATCAGGTTGGGAGCGTCCGCCGCGACTGGCCTTGTTTGCCGCCGCCCCCAAATGGCCTCAGCCGGGAATACCAGCGCATTTGCAAGAAAGGCCAGGCCCGCGAGCGGATAAATGATCTTGAGTAAAACGGCCCCGAATTTCGGCCCGAGCCGCTCGGATAAAAATCCGGCCAGAGCCGTCAAGACCGCCATGAGCGCGAGCGCGGCCAGGACCCAGAACGCGTTGGGCAATAGCACGACCCAGTCCAGGGTGTCCGTTGCGGACGGAAAGATTTTGGGGAGTTGCGCGAAATAAATCGCCTGCGCCAAGACCACGCCCAAGGCCAGGTCGAATTTGCGGCGGCCGAACCATTGTTGCCAAGCCGGCCGGAGCCGAGAGAAAAGCATGAGCGGGCCGAGCGCGGCCCAGGGTATGATCATGCCGGAGAGCGAATAATAAAAACTCAGTTCCGCGAACAGGTGGAACTTCTTTGCGCTGGTCAGGTCCGAGCCATGAAACATCCGGACGAATTCGAACGCGGCGTCCGCCCCCCAGACCAGCAGGCCCAAGCCGCAGGCGAAAGCGAAAAACCGGAGCCAGTCCCCATCCCTTTTTGAATTATTTGCGGCTTGCTTTTGGCTGCGATCTTCCATCTCCGGCATTGGTCAATTATAGCCCAAGGCCGGACGAAAAAAAGCGCTTGCAGCCTGGAAGGCCGCACCACAAAAAAGCGGGAAGGCTTTCACCTTCCCGCTTTGGATTACAATAGTTACGGTTTATTCGCCGAGCGACCGGGCCACGATCTCGGTCAAATCCAAAGTCTTGACCGCCTCTTCCTTGCCCTCGTTCTTTACGCCGTCCTCAATCATGGTCATGCAGAACGGGCAGGCCACCGCGATCACGCTGGCGCCGGTCCCGATCGCTTCCTTGGCCCGGTTGTTACACATCCGATCTCCGTGTTCCTCCATCCACATCATGCCCCCGCCGGCCCCGCAGCAGAACGACCGGGTATGGTTCCGCGCCATTTCCTTGAGCTCGGTCCCGGGCACCGCGGAGAGGATTTCGCGCGGCGCGGAGTAAATGTCATTATGCCGTCCGAGGTAGCAGGAATCGTGATAGGTGATGACCTTGCTATCGGCCGGTTTGTTCAACTTCAATTTCCCGTCCTTGATCAGTTTGAGGATGAAGTCGGAATGGTGCCAGACCTCGTCAAACTTGAAACCGAACTGCGGGTATTCGTTCTTCAGGGTATTGAACCCGTGTGGACAGGCCGTGATCACCTTTTTGATCCCGTAGCGCTTGAAAGTCTCGATGTTCGCCTCGGCCATCACCTTGAACAGGTATTCGTTGCCCAGCCTCCGGACCGAGTCCCCGCAACAGCCTTCCTCCACGCCCAGGATGGCGAAGCTCACGCCGGCCTTTTGCAGGATCGCGGCCAGGTTCTTGCTGACCTTTTTGTAGCGTTCGTCAAACGCGCCGGCGCATCCCACATACCAAAGATACTCGGCCTGGCCGCCCTCGGCATAGGTCGGAATATTCAAACCCTCGGCCCAGGCCCCGCGCTGGTCAAAGCCCACGCCCCAGGGGTTCGAGTTTTTCTCCAGGTTCTGCAGGGTAAGCTGGGCCTCGGGCGGGATATTGCCTTCCATCAAAGTCAGGTAGCGCCGGTATTCCGCGATCTTGGGGATGTGCTCGTTCCCGACCGGGCACTCGGTCATGCAGGCCCGGCAGGTGGTGCAACTCCAGATTTCCTCCGGCTTCGTCCATTCCTCGCTGATGATTGGTTTGCGCTCCTTGCCCGCCTCCACAAAACCCTCTTCCACCAGCAGATGCTTGATGTCCAGGTGGATCTTCTTCGGGCTAAGCGGCTTCTTGGTGTTATACGCAGGACATTGCTCCTGGCAGCGCCCGCATTCCTGGCAGGTCAGCCCGTCCATCGCCGCCTTCCAGCTCAACTCGCCGATGGTATGCGCGCCCCAGGCCTCGCGCTCTTCCAAGCCCGGGATCGGAGGGATCGAGCCCTTGGGCTCGAGGCTCTGCATGAAAATATTCGGGATCGAAAGCAGGATATGCATGTGCTTGGAAATGGGCAGGTAGTTCAAGAACCCGAGCAGGATGGCCGCGTGCAGCCACCAGCTCACCGCGTAGGCGATCTTGCCGGAGTGTTCGGTGTTCACGCCCACGGCCTGCCAAACATAAGCCACGAGTTGGCTGAAAAAGGCGCCGGGCAGGACCTTGCCGCCGGCGATCTTAGTGCTCTCGAGCATGACATCGGTCACGATCACGCCGGTGATCAGGGCGAGGATGAGCAACGCCTCTTTGGTCAGTTCCATCCGCTCCGGCCGGATAATCAGCCTCCGGTAAAAAGCCATGGCCATGGCGCCCAGCACGGCCACGAACCAGATGTTCATCAGGATGTGATACCAGGCCCAGCCTTCGGTGAACGGGAAGGAGGTCTCGCCCCGGACAAAGGGGGCGAAGTAAGAAAGCACGGGGATGGTTTCCCACATTTTTTGGGTGATCCCGAGGCCTTCCCAGAAAAAGCAGCAGATGGAGATGAACAGGAAGGTGAACCCGTAGAAGATGAAGAAGTGCATGGGTCCGGCGTAGAGGTCCCGGAAATGTTTGAGGTGGAGCCCGACCTCGTCAAAGAGGAACTTGAACCGCTTGGGGATCTGGTCCCAGCGCTTGACCACCTCGGGCGCGCCCTGGCGCATCAGCATAATCTTGACCCAAAAGCTGTAGGCGAACATGGCCGAGGCCAAAGCGAAAACCAGCACTTCCAATACCGCGAATCCGATCCCACTCCCTGGCATTAGAAACCTCCCTTAATCTTTGGCACACGATAAACGGTTAACGGTCCACGATATGGGGCGCACGGTTAACGGTTTTACCGTTTACCGTTCACCGTTCACCGTTCACCGTTCACCGCAATTTATGCGATTTCCGCGATCCCGTTCTTGATCACAAAGGTGCCGTCCTGCTTCTTCGCCTCGAACGCGATTTTGCGCGGGGACCCGGCCGCGGTTTCCCAGCCGTAAATGGTCAGCTCGTCATTGGGCAGCACCGGCTTGGAGAAGCGCACGGCCAGCCGCTTGAGCAGCGCGGGGTTGCGGTCCGCGGCCAGGCTGTCAATGATCGCGTTCTGGCACATGGCCATGGAGCAGAGTCCCTGCAGGATGATCCCGGGCAGGCGCGCGATCTTGACCGCGTTTTCCGGGTTGACATGGATGAAGTTATGGTCGCCCGAGGCCCAGGCATAAATATACGATTGGTGGCTCATCACTTTTTTCTTGACCTCGAAAATGGTCTTCCCCGGCGCCGGCTCCGGTTCCTTTTTGTCGTCCTTCTTGCCGCTGCCGCCTCCGCGCACAAAGAAGCCCACCAGCGCCTCGGCCACCAACTCGCCGGTCTGGTCCTTCGTGGCGATCGTGAACTGGCACAGTTCGCCCGAGCCCTTGTCCAGGATGTTCACCACCTTGGCCTGGCTGGTCAGCTTCATCCCGTATTTCACCGGCTTGTGAAATTTGATGTCCTGCTCGCCGTGAACCATCACGAACACATTCATCCCCAGTTCCTTGTCCAGGATCACCGCGGGGATGCAAATCCCGCCATAGACCACCGCGAACATGGGCGGCGCAATGATCCCGCCCGCCCTGCTCTCTTCCCAGTAATAGGGATTGTTGTAGTCATTGGTGGAGACCGCATAGTAAGTGAAATCCTTGGGGTTCACCTCGAACTCCATCGGCGGATGCACCTTCCCGATCACAGCTTTATTCATTCCCATCTTCAATGCCCTCCTTAAAAATTATTTGATCCCGATCGTTTCTACCCATTCTTATCTCTGCCCCCCAATTTGTCAAGAAAAAACCGCCCGGATTTTCCATATCCCGCAGTTCAACCCTCAAGCGCGAAAGACGGCCAGGCAGAAAGGTGGTAAGCCAATAAGTTAACGCAAAAATTCCAACGCCCTCCGCTGGTCGCTTCGGCATCCGCTTCGGTTTTTCTCAAAGCGAACAGAGGCGGCAGGATGTTTACGGGGAAATCTTGAAATTGCCGTCACTCAGGTCGAAGAGCCCGGCGTTATAATAATCCGTAATTTTCACCCTTGCTTTTCGGGAGGTCTTATCCGGAACGGTCCAGGCCATGATGCCATTGTTGGCCTTTTTCTTTTTGAGGGTCTTCCAGGGACCGTTCGGTCCGCGCGTCGAGTATTGGATCCTGACATACTGGCTGCAATCCTGGGCGAAATTCCACTTGATACGTTGCTTGGAGCCCACCCGCCAATTCTCCCCACCCTTGGGCGCCAGCACGGTATAGGCGCAGGCGTTGGAAGTCAAGAAGGTGACCGTCAGGGTGAAGTTTCCGCTGGCGCCGTTGGAGCCGTCAACCACGATCTCATAAGCGCCCGCGGGCGCATTCAGATAAGTGGCGCCGGTGTTGCCATAGGCCAGGCAGGAATCCTCATCGCAGGCGCTCAAAATGAACACATCCAGGTCCGCGCCGAGATTGTTTAATTGCGCGGTGATATTTCCGACGGCGCCGGTGGTGATCGAAAAAACTTTCTCCGGACCGCTTTCATTCCAGCCAGCCGCGCAATTGTATGAACTGACATCGGAATAGCCGCCGCTGGTTTTGCCGGCATACGCTTGCCCCGGGGTTAGAACGGTCTTGGAACTGCAATTGAGCCCGCCGCCCCCGCCGGCGTTGCAACTTCCGCAACCCCATCCAATCTGACCTTTGGTGCAATCGCACAGGCTATTATTGGTGTAAGGCGCCACCTGGCCGCGCATAATACAATCAAGGTTGAAGGGGCAATTATTGGCGCAATTCTGGTTCACACAGCCGTTGTAACTGCCCGTGCAACTGCAGACCGCATAGCCCGGCTGGTAATATTCATCAAGGGCGTGAAAAATATGCCCGGTTTCATGGGCATGAACCGCGTCCATATTGTTGCTCCCGTAGCCATCATTGTTATAAGTCATCACCTCAAAGGGTCCTCCAAGATAAGCAAAGGCAAACCTGCCATTCGTGAACATATGGTCCGCATCAAGCTCATCATCCACCACAAAAACGGAATAGGCCTCCGCGGCGCTCTGCTGACCCTTGAGCCAGGTGTTGAAACTATCCACCTTGGCGGAATAAGCTCCGCTGGCATAGCCCAGGCAGGTCATGATCTGATCAATCCAGAGCCCCTCAGCCGTGGAAGACCGGGTGATCGGTTCATAGGAAGTCTGCAGACAAGCCTCAGTTAAGGGATCATAGTAGCTGATCACGAAATTTAAATTCGAGCCGGCCGGCGCCAGCGCCGCCCACCAGTTAACTCCCGCGCTTATTTCCGCCACCACCTTGGATACCTGGTCCGCGGTCCAGTTTTCCTGATTGGCGTCTATCCCGCCATTGCTTTCCGGGAAAAAAATCGCGAGCGCAACCGTCCCCGACATCGCCACCGTAGGCGCAAACGCAAGCTCCGGGGCTTGCAGATATGACCTTTGCGAGCCCTCCGGACTCAGACCTTTGGGGAGCGATTTTGGAGGATGCGGCTCGATCTGCTCCGGGACAACCGGGGGTCGTCTCTCCAAGGCATCATCCGGAGGCGGCTCCGGTCTGGGAACCAAACTCGGCGCCGGACGATGGCTTAGCTGCTGATTCCATTTTTCCAAAAACTTCCGCTTCCGCTCATGCAATCCCGGCAGCGTGCTGAGATCAACCGCGGCGGAACTGATCACTTCAATTTCCCTTAAGCCCTTCAGAACCGATTCCTTCTCACCCGGAATCAAGGCAAAGATAACCTCGGGAGGAACCTGGGTCGTGATGCGGCCTCCGTTCTCCCTCACCGCCTTTTCAATCTTTTTATAGGATTCCAGATCCGGGGATCCCAGAAGAATGATTACGCTTTTTAAACCAAATAATTCCCGGGCGGGAGTTAAATCCTCTCCGCCACATTGGGCGGAAGACCTTTCTTCGCCGGAACTGGAACTTTCCATCTGGGAACTGGAATTATCCCGCGCCGTCCTCGCTTTGGAATCCTCTTGCCCCCCCAGGCATCTCAGCAAGAGGATGGGTAAAATTAGCCCCAGACCGATCGCCAACGCGATCCATTTTGGGCTTTTGCTCATGAGCCTTCACCTTCCCGGGCTTTGCCCTGTTTAGAGAAAAGTTGACTTACAATCCTCACTCCTCGGTCAGCCAAAATTCATCAGCTTTGTTCGCCACGGTAAAACAAATAAATTAAAATGTCAAAAGAAAGAAAAACATTCCGTCCTTGTTTCTCCTCAAGGCCGGTTTTGGAACTTTAGTCAGGAATATGGTAATTATGGGGGGAAGCAAAAGGAGGTCGTTTATGGCAAAGGCGGAAAAAATCGGCTGGAGTCGGGCCACGAACCAAACCCAGGTGACCCTTGGGGTCTTTGCGACCTGCGATCCGAGGATTGACCGGGGGTCGAGGGAGCGGGCGAAAAATATTGTAAGGATGATCGCGGACACCATTGCCGGCGGACTCAAACTGCCGGACGGGAAAAAGCCGCGGGTGGTCTGGAGCGACCTTTTGGTGGACGGCGAGAAACAGGCCGACCAGGTGGCGCGGGCGTTCAAGGCCGAAGGGGTTTCGATCCTGGTCTGCGGCCCGGACACCTGGGCCTTCCCGCAACTCGGCCTGATCTCGCTGCTCAGTCATTTCCCGAAAGACACCCCGGTCAATTTGACCTGCGGCAATTCCGCGGCCAAGCCGGGCGTGGTGTTCACGCACGCGGCCTCGGGCGCGCTCGCGCAGATGGGCAGGCTCTGCCATATCAATGTTGGCAACTGGCCGGACGGGGGCGCAGCCCCCCTGATGAGTGTTAGGACTTCGGAGACACTATTGGACTGGTGTTACGCCGCGCTGACTTATGCCGGACTAAAGGGAAGGCGGGTGGTTATTTTCGGACACGACTCGATGGGGATGGAGACGGCGCTCGCGCATATAATTGAAACGAGGAACCGGTTCGGGATCGAGATCACGCGGCTGGACATGAAGCTGCTCGCCGATATGCTTGCCAAAGGCGCATATTCAAAGGGGGAGCTAAAAGCTCTGCGCGCATGGATTGACCGGCATCTGGGCCAGCGGCTGGAATTGAGGAGCGCGGCGGACAGCGTCCGCTTCAACTCGAGCCTGGCCATGTATCTGATCGCGCGGGACTTGATGAAGGACCTCGATGCGGTGGGCGGCGGGTTCATGAGCCAGCTCGAATGG
>CAIUDS010000781.1 GCA_903897985.1 uncultured delta proteobacterium | reverse complement strand
TCTTTGCGTCCTTGCCTACTCCGCCGTAGTAGCTACGGCTACGAAGGCTGAACGCGCCTTTGCGGTGAATAAGAAATTGGAATGGTTTTGCGCCTTCAAGGAGGTTCGAGAAAAATGAGCGGGCAGGATGGGGCATTGGAGCAAGAAGTTGACCGGCTGTATGAGAAGCTGGAGCGGGAGGCGGAGGAAGGCGGGTATCACCTGAACCCGGACCGGGAGTTCACGCGGGAGCTGCTCAAAGGGTTAGTGACCAATATCCGGCGTTACGGGTATATGGCCTGTCCGTGCCGGCTGGCCGCGGGCGAGCGGCAGGAAGACCTGGACATTATTTGTCCATGCGATTACCGCGACCCGGACCTGAATGACCATGATACCTGCTACTGCGCGCTGTATGTTTCGCGGGAGGTAAAGGACGGGAAAAAGAACATCGGCTGCATCCCGGAACGCCGCCCGCCCGAGCGGTCGAAACGGGCGCAGTTTCAAGCGCAGCCTGCGGCAGTTGCATCAGACAAGGCCGGGGCGTATGGCGATATGCCCTTACCCTATCCGGTCTGGAGATGCCGGGTGTGCGGGTATTTGTGCGCGAGGGAGCAGCCGCCCGGAGTGTGCCCGGTGTGCAAGGCGAGCCGGGACCGGTTTGAGCGGTTCCTTTAGGGGGATTGCAGATTACAAATTACAGATTACAGATAAACCGAAGACGATTCCTGCAAACCACGGCCTTGGGAATTTCCCTGTCGGCTTTCCGCTCACCCAAACTTTTCGCGCAGGCCGAAGCCCTGGGGGAATGGTTCCTGAAAAACCAGTCCCGGCTCAAAACGGTTCGGGAATTTCTGCGGACGGAGATGTCGCGGATGATAGAGGCGAAATTCTCGACCCCGAGGCTCAAAGGCCCGGCCCTGCCCTATCCTTACATCCCGGTTTCCACGGCGCCGGGCTTTTGTTACCTGGTTTATTGGGACAATTATTTCACCACGCGGCAGTTGTTGAAGGAAGGGCATCGGGCGGTCGCCAAGAACCAGGTCCGGAACTTGATGGCCATGATGGATAAATATGGTTATGTGCCCAATGGCAATAATTACATCTGGGCGGACAGTTCCCAGCCGCCGCTCCTGAGCCGGATGGTGATGATTATTAATGAAGCCCAGGATGACCCGGATTTTTTGAAGGAATGCTACCCCTATCTCAAAAAAGAACACGCTTTCTGGAGCGGGCCGCTGCACCTGGTCCAGGACTGCGGGCTCAACCGCTACCAGGATACCTTTTCGGGCTGGGCGAAGCTTTTGGGGTATCCGGAGAATTTTTTGAGCAATTCCGAGGCCGAGGTGGAAGCGGGTTGGGATTATACCGTGCGCTTTGAGAACCGCGCCCTGGAATTTTTGCCCGTGGATCTGAACGCCTTCCTTTATCAATATGAGCGGGACCTGGAATATATCTCGGAGCGGCTCGCGCTCGGACCCGGCGAGACCGGTCTCTGGTCTGAGGCGGCGCAAGCGCGCAAGGAAAAGTTCAACCGGATTTTTTGGGACTCCCGGAGGGAGTTCTATTTTGACTATGACTGGAAACATAAACAACCGGGCCGGGTCTGGACCCTGGCGGGATACCTTCCGTTCTGGGTCGGGCTGGGGGAAAAAGCGCAGGTTCAAGGCGCGTTTGCGGCCTTGCCCAGGTTTAAGCAGGCGCACGGCTTGTCCGTCACCGACCAGGATTACGGCCGGAAGGACAAGCAATGGGACTATCCGAATTCGTGGCCGCCGCTGACCTGGTGGACGGAGGAATTCTTGCGCTCAAATGGCTTTACGGCCGAGGCGCAGGGGGTGATCCGGCAATACCTTGAGACCAATGCCGGTCTTTATGAGGAAACCGGGTCGCTCTGGGAGAAATATAACGCGGTGACCGGCAAGCTGGACACGGTGGGCGGGCCCGGATACAAGTCGGTCCCCATATTGGGCTGGACCGCGTCCACCTTTATTGATTTTTACGAGTTGGCCCAAGCCGCGGCCGGGGCATAACACTTTCCACAAAAATAAGGTCTAATTCAATTCCGGCCTTTTACCATTATTCGGATTTATGTTATAACCGAAGCATGGCCAACCTGGAACAAAAGGCGAAAAAAATCCGGCTGCTGCTTCTGGATGTGGACGGCGTGCTCACGGACGGAAGCATCATTTACGACGGCAAGGGCGAGGAGTTCAAGAGTTTTAATGTGCGCGACGGCGCCGCGATCAAATGGCTGCAGGGGGCCGGGCTCGAGGTGGCGGTGCTATCCGGCCGCAACAGCCCGCCGGTCCTGGTCCGGACCAAAGAGCTGGGCATCGAGAAAGTAATCCAGGGCCAAATCCTCAAACTTCCCGCGTTCGAGAAATTCCTCGCCGAGACCAAATGCCGGCCCGAGGAGATCGCGTTCATCGGCGACGACCTGCACGACCTGCCGGTGCTCCGGCGGGTAGGACTCTCGGCCTGCCCCGCGGACGCGGTGGAAGAGGCGAAGAATGTGAGCGATTATATCTGCAAGGCCGAAGGCGGCCGCGGCGCGGTGCGCGAAGTTGCCGAACTGATCCTCAAGGCGCAGAAGAAGTGGAACGAGCTGATGAGAAAATATCGGATTTGAGCATGGCCGACTTTTGAGGGTTGGAAACATAAAAGCGCTGGGGGAAATTTTGCGGGCGGGGGGAGATCAGGGAAATCGCTAACCAAGGAGGGAGAAATGAAGATCAAGGTTTGGGCGTTCGCGGTGGCGGCCGGGTTGGTCTGGGGAGGCATGGTTTGCC
>CAIUDS010000780.1 GCA_903897985.1 uncultured delta proteobacterium | reverse complement strand
GCCGCCGAGGATCACGCCGAGAAGAAAAAATATCCAGTCGCCCTTGCGGTTGAGAACGAGGAACCTGGCCAGGATGAGGATGGCGATGATGATCGTCATGAGGTGGGTATTCGAGCCGAGGAAATGGATCAAACCGGCGGCGATGAGCAGGACGATGACTTCGCCGAACAAATCTTTGGCCGAGGCCTGATAGCCCGAATTCATGACCATAATAATAGCGGCAAATTTATAAGAAATGCAAAAGCATCAAGGCTCAAGGTTTGGTAACCTTGACCGGAATGCCGTCGAGCATGGAGATGCCGGAGAAGGCGTCGAAGTGTTTCTCGTCGGTGATCTCGTTCACATTCACGCCGGGGTGCTCCCGGGCCACCCGCAGTTTCACGCCGTCCACATCATGCCCCCATCCGAAATTCATGCTCACCACGCCGGGCATGATGTCATCGGTTATTTCCGCGGGGACCAAAATTTTTCCGATCCTGGTGGACACGGCCGCGGGCTGGCCCTGGGCAATGCCCAACCGCTCGGCATCGCCTTTATTCATGATCAGCGTGCAGATGCGGCTGCCCTTGACCAGGCGGAGGCTGTTGTGGAGCCAGGTATTGTTGCTGCGCAGTTCGCGCCGGCTCACGAGCAGGAACTCAGCAGGCGGGGCCTGCTCCCATTCCAACATGCGCTTCTCGAGGCGAGAGAGGTCCGGGACCAGCTTTTCCGGGACCAGGTGGATCTTCCGGTCCGGCGTCGAAAGGATTTTATCGAGCCGGGGTTCGAGCGGGCCCAGGTCAATGCCATGTTGAGCGGCCAGAAGTTTCTCAATGGAAAGTTTGTGCGGTCCGAATTTAAGGAGCAGGTTGAGTTGGCGCAAGGGCGAGAGCCCGTAGAGGGCTTTGCGCTTGATCCAGCCGAGCGCGAAAGCCGCGGCGCCCGAATGTTTCTCCACGCTATACAAGAGGTCGAGCATGATCTCCCAGTTGTGCTTTGCGCCCGCGGGCCTCTCGAACAGGGCCGGGGTGTAGTGGGTGAAGTTGCGGACGGACATGTTGTATTCGAGGAGCGGGTAGTGGTCGTTTTCGAGCGGGCTGGTCGGGGGCAGGATGAGGTTGGCGAACCGGGTGGTCTCGTTGATATAGATGTCAATGGAAACCATGAACTCGAGGCTCGAAAGGGCCTGCTCGACGCGGCGGGTGTTGGGGATCGAGCGCGCCGGGTTGCCGGCGTTGGTGATCAGGGCCTTGACCTGTCCCGGCCCCGGAGTCAGGATTTCCTCGGCAAAGGCCGCGGCGGGGAACTCGCCGTTGAACTCGGGCAAACCGCTCACTCGGCTTTTCCAGCGGTCAAAGTATCCGGGCTGGCGCAGCAGCTTGGCCAAACCGACCAGGTCCACCGCGGGCGTGGTGAACATGGCCCCACCCGGCCGGTCCAGGTTCCCGGTCGCGATATTGAGCGCATCGGTCAGCCAGCCGGCCAGGGTCCCGAACTCCTGCGTGCAGATCCCCCGCCGGCCGTAACAGACCGCGCTTTTCGCAGACGCGAACTCGCGCGCGAGCTTGCGGATATCCGGCTCGGAAATGCGCGCGATCCGGGCGGCGCGCGAGGGCGGGAACGCTTTTACGATTTCTTTCAACCGGTCCAATCCGGTGGTCTTGTTTTCGAGCTCGCCGGTCCGGGAAAGGCCTTCGCTGAAAATGATATTGAGCATGGAGAGCAGAAGCGGCGCGTCGGCCCCGGGCCGTATATAGTAATGCGCATCCGCGATCTGCGCGGTCTCGTTCCGCCGCGGGTCAATCACCACGATCTTGGCGCCGCGCTTTTGCATTTCGAGCAGGCGGTGCTTGCAGTCGGACGCGGTCATGATGGATCCGTTGGACGAGACCGGGTTGGCGCCGAGGATGAGGAAATAATCGGTCCGTTCGATGTCCGGGATGGGGAGGATGGCGTGGTTGCCGTAGATCAGGAGCGACGCGAGCATACGAGTGAGCTGGTCAATGGAGGTTGCCGAGAAAACGCTCTTGGTCTGGAAGCCTTTCACGAACGGCACCAGCGCGAAAAGCGAGCCGTAGTTGTGTCCGATCGGGTTGCCGTAAAAAAGTCCGAGCGCGTCGCGGCCATGCTTTTTCTGGACTCCGGCCAGTCTCTCGCCGGCTTCGTCCAGCGCCTCTTCCCAGCTTACCTCTTCCCAGTCGTTGCCCTTTTTCCGCAGCGGGGTCCGCAGCCGGTCCGGGTCGTTATGCAGGTCCTGATTGGCGATGCCCTTGGGGCAGATATGCCCGCGGCTGAAGCCGTGCTGCTTGTCGCCCCGGACCGAGAGGATGGCGCCGGCTTCATGCTCGATTTCGATCCCGCACATCGAGTCGCAAAAGTCGCAAATGCTATAATGGATATTGGTCATAACGACAAAGCCTCTTAGGCCTTACCAGGACTTCACCCAGCGTAAGAGTGGAGGTCACTAAAAGCTCATTACTCTTGAGCATGTCGCGGCGGATTCTGCCAACCATTAAATGCAAGTTTAGGCATTGTTCTATTAGATAGATTAAAAGGTTGGTGTCCCAAAATCGAGATTTCAATCGAAACATCCTCTCAATTGGCTTCTCGATCTATACCCTCTCTGATCCGAGTAAAATGAATCGATAATTTGAATAAAAACAAATACAATCCAAAATTGCTCAATGTAAAAAGCCTAGACTTTTGAATCGCTAAATTTTCAATACTCTTTCTACTACAACTTACGACCCGATCAAAAAACATCAAAGAATCATTATTAAGTCCGCCCCCTTTGGGCAGATAAAATACCGATGAAATTCTCTGCTTTTTAATAGCTCCTTCATGCGATAACAAGAAATCTTTGTCAGGTCGCTTTAGACTGACTTGTTCCATGTATTTACTAAGATTTAAAATTGGTGAATATACAATACAATTAGGCCACACAACCTTTTTATCAGGACCGATATCGCATGTATTTGATAATACCATGGCTCTCGTCGGTCGAATTTCAGTTTCAGGCAAATTGATTACCAGCAAACCCTCGATTCCGTCGCCCTGATAAATCACGGGATCGTCTTTTCGGTAAGTTGTATATAATTTATCCATATTTTCAGGGAATTTCTGTAATTCCGCAAATAGGTCATCTTCGGCTGGTGCAGAAAGATATTTTGGCAAGTACATACGAATATCTTCAATATCAATCATATCATTTCCCAAAAGTTATCGCTTACCATATCAGATATTTCAGGGTCTAAGTCTTCCATATTTTCTATCATAGATTTCGCAAATTTTTTAATAATCACCAAATGATCCATATCCTTTAAATAAGCATCCTTATAACGATAGAATCTATTTTGGGGTAATTGATCCCAATCGTACTTTTGGCAACCATATTGCACACTATAATTCTCGCTGGGAAGGATCATTGATCCATCCAGAGGAGCAATTGTAACCAAAATAGTCGCTGTTGCTGGAACAATATATTTCAACTTCGATAGCAAATTGTCATTCATATATTCCCCCTTCAATATTGAGGATTAAGTTTTTCTAGAAAATCCGCTTTAAGCATCTGGAAAAATAGCAATTTCTCCTTTTCATGCGCCTGAACCAATATTTGCGATAGATCAAATGAAGATTTATTTGCTGGATTATTCCAAGAGATATCAATGTCTATGACAGAGCCCATTTTAGCAATTTTGGTAACGGCGAGCTGTGCATTGGTTGCAACCTGTACAACTCCTTGAAATTCTCCCAAATCTAATTCGGCTCTCGTAAGCAACTGTTTGCTTTCTAATGGCTTATCATTAAGCTTTACTTCCAATGATATATTCTTATAAATATCCATATTCTCGAAGAAATTTATGTACCTGATTCCTAATCTAATAACCTTGGTAAGTATGTCTAGTTTCATTATCGCTGAAAAATTATCAAGTAATATTTTACTGAAATCGTCCCATCCGATATAATCTCCTGAATTACTTATTGCAACTAGCTGGGGGCCGAATTGAAACACAAGATTGTTGAATAAAAAATTATAATGAGGATTAAATTTAAGATTTGGATCGCACAGGACCTCTCCTGGTAGCTGCAGGATTGGCAACCTTGTTACTTTGGACTCCGGGAACTTCTCTATGATAAAATTATACAATTTCCCGATAATAACTTCCTTGGCAACGCTCGACTCAAACCGGATCTCAACGACTGCTTCGATTATTGGACATGGTGAAATTTTCTTAGGTAATTTCATTGATAATTCCTCTTTTCATAATATTTATGACCAATGAGGTGTCGGGGCTGTCTTCCCGAGAGACATATTCGTATGGATGTTAAGCGCCAGATAAAGAAGGGATAATGTTTAAATCTTGCCGATCTTATCATTTACCTTCATTCCTCCGATTCGCCAGCTAAAGAGTCCTTCTTGTCTAACCCTAATTATTGGATAGCCCATAGCCCTGTATCGCCAATTCCTCTTGGCCAATTCTGCCTCATTTTAGAGGCTTTTGTCAAGTTGATTGTTCCAAAATGCTCTACTTTATCCGATCTTGTTCCCGCAATTGGTGCAGAACTTGGACCCCGCGGGCAGTTCGACGCCGCATTTGGGGCACTTGATGGTGGCGTTCAAGACCTGGCCGCAGTTGGGGCAGAACTTGGGCGAGCCTTCGCTCACCGTGTTGCATTTGGGGCATTTGACCGACTGCGCGAGCGGCTTGCCGCAGTTGTTGCAGAATTTTCCCGGCGCCTGCTCGGTGGCGCAACTCGGGCATTTCACCTTGGCCGCCGCGGTCTGCGCCGCTCCGCCTTGCTGGGCCTGCCCCATCGCGCCCATGATCATGCCCGGCATCATCATGCCCAAGCCCGCGCCCACGCCCACACCCATGCCCGCGCCCGCCATGCCGGCCCCGCCTTCCTGCTTGGCCGCGTCGCCCATGGCCTTGGCCGCCTTGAACTGCATGAACTTGCCCATGTCCCCGACCGCGCCCATCGCGCTCCGGTCGTCAATAATCTTTTGGACTTCCTCCGGCGGAGTGATGCTCTGGACAAAGAAGTCAACCAGCTCGAGTCCGTACTTGTCGAAATCGGCCTGGACCCGGGTCTTGAGCGCCACTCCCAATTCGTCATAGACCTTGGGCAGGTCAATGATGGTCTGGAGGGTCTCGCCGATCAGGTCGTTGAGGCGGGCCACAATCACATCCTTCAAGTAGTCGCTGATGGCGTCGGTCCGGAAAATGCCCTGGGTGCCGACAATGGTGTTGACGAAGAGCAGCGGGTTCTTGACCTTCATGGTGTAGTTGCCGAAGCCGCGCAAACGGACGATGCCCAGTTCGGAATCGCGGAACACCACCGGCTCGCGCGTGCCCCAGGTCAGCTTGGTGAACACCTTCAGGTTGACATAATAGACCTCGACCCGGAACGGGCTCTTCTGCCCGAAGCCGATGTTGCTGGTCAGGAGCTTGGTGAGGAACGGGATGTTCTGGGTGGAAAGCGTATGCCGGCCCGCACCCAGCACATCGTAGGCTTTTCCGTCCCGGAAAAACACCGCGGCCTGGTTTTCCCGCACCACCAGTTGCGACCCGAATTTGGTCTCGCTCGAGCCTTCCTCCGGAATGCGGTGCACAATTTCATTCCCGCTCTGATCGAAATATTCGATCACATCCAAAAATTGAGAAACCATGGTTATTCTCCTTCCTGATTATTTGCCGGCTTTGCGCTCGCGCGCGTAGGCGTCCCGGTTGTCCAGCGTGCTCTCGAATTCCGAGATCTGCTGGTCCAGGCCGGCCAGCGCGGATTTAAGGTCTCCGGGCTTGCTCAAGGCGTCCTTCAAGGCGCCGGAAAGGACCGCCACCTTGTCAAAGAGCATCTGGTCGAATTCGACCAGCCGGTTTAATTGGTCGTCGGCCATCTGCTCGAGATCGAACACGCCGGAATATCCGCGCGCCGCGAACTTGATGCTGTCGCGGACCTTCTCCAGCTTGTGGTTCGAGCGATCGAGCAGGTCCAGGCCCATCAGCACCTTGTTGTCCACCAGGGTCTGCTTGGCCATGGTGAGCTGGTCAATCAATCCCTGCACCTGTTTCACCAGTTCGTCCCGGATCACCTTGTCCAGGTCCCGGGTTTCCTCGCGCTGCAGATAGGTCCGCAGCACCGGAACATATTTCCGGGCGAAATCCTCCATCCGCTTCGGTATCGGTCTTCCCATTTTTCCCTCCTAAGTTTTCCTGACCGTTGCCATTATTCTAACCGCCCGTTCTGGAAAACACAATCAGAAGATCTGCCCGACCGGTCCGGCCTGGATAAATATGATCAGGGTAACGATGAACAACGGCCCGTCGGTGAGCGCGCCCACCAGGTAGGCGAAATATTTTTTTTGGGCGAAAAAGATCAGGTAGAGCGTGGTCGAACAGAGCTTGCTGGCCAGGACGACGATGACCATGGCCATGAACTGCCTGGGGTCGAACGCGGCAAGCCCGCACAGCACCGTCAGCATCAACATCATCGAGCTAGTCAGGACCAGCCAGAACTTCTCGCTCGAAAGCGGGATGGGCGGAAAGCGGTCCTTGAACAGTTTCGCCGAGACCGTGTTCATCTGCTCGAGCAAACGGTTCTGCCCGAACAGGAAAGACAAGCCCGCGAGGAAATACATCACCGCTGAAGCGATCATCCAGTATTTCAAATACAACAAACCGGTTTCCATGTTCGCCTCCTTACCTCTCAATTATATTTTATCCGGAGGGAACTGGCAAGCCGCGAGGCTTGAGGCGGGAGGCTTGAGGCTTGAGACCTGAGTAAATACGCCAAAAGTTGCCCGGCCGGCACATGGGTGGGAGATCGCATAGAAATTTCCTTTTCGTCAATTTTCTCCAAGCGCGAGGGTTTGCATTTAATCGGGAGAATTCATAAAATAAAAACAGTTCGCCCAAGAAATTCGGAAAAATTTGTTTGTCGGGGACGCGAGGCTCGGGCGGGGAGGCTTGAAACTTAAAGCATGAGGGATCACAGGAAGCTAAAGGCCTTTAGTATGGCGGATGAGTTGGTCGTGGAAATTTACCGGATTACCCGTGCCTATCCGCGTGAGGAGATGTATGGCCTGGTTTCGCAGATGCGCCGAGCCGCGGTGTCGGTGCCGGCAAACATTGTGGAGGGCTGCGGCCGCGCCGGCCTGAATGAATATGTTCACTTCCTTAACATCGCCCGGGCATCCTTGCGCGAACTCGGTTATTACCTGGATTTATCAAGGCGTCTGGGTTATCTGCCGGATGGCCCCGCCCGGGAACTTGAAGGTAAATACAACGAAACCGCTTCCGTGCTTTCCGGCCTGATCTCATCTCTTAAAAACCTCAAACCCTAAATCTCACGCTTCATGCCTCAAGCCTCATGCCTCATGCCTTCTAGAGATAGTAATGATTACTAGTAACTTTTTCACTACCCCGGCATCCAATCATATGGAAATGAAACAGCTGCCGGAAAAGATGGCCCGGATGACTCCGCAGCGGCGGGTGATTTTGGAAGCGCTCCGGAAATCGGGGAACCACCCGAGCGCGGATCGGGTCTATGAACTGGTGCGGGAAAAGTTGCCCCATGTGAGCATGGGCACGGTCTATCGGAACCTGGAGACCCTGGCCGAGGCCGGCATGATCCAGCGCCTCGAGTTGGGTCCCGGTCCCCGGCATTACGATGCGGGGATCAAGGAGCACTATCACATCCGGTGCCTCCAGTGCGGTAAAATCGAGGACACCCTGGTGGAGTTGCCCAGCGGTCTGGACCGGGCGGCGCGAATAAAAACCGGCTTTCAGGTGGTCGGGCATGAGCTGGAATTTGTGGGCTATTGTCCGGGTTGCGCCAAAAATATCGGCAAGATAAAAATCAAATAAAAGGGGGAAGTCGAATGACGATCAAAGGAAGCAAAACGGAAAAGAATCTGCTGGCCTCGTTTGCCGGGGAGTCCCAGGCCCGGAACCGCTACACCTATTTCGCGGGAGCGGCCCGGAAAGAAGGCTACGAGCAGATCGCCTGCATTTTCGAGGAAACCGCCAACCAGGAAAAAGAACATGCCAAACGGTTTTTCAGTTATCTCGAGGGGGGCGATTTGGAAATCTCGGCGGCATATCCAGCCGGGAAAATCGGGACTACGGTGGAGAACCTGAAGGCCGCGGCCGCGGGAGAAAACCTGGAGCACACCAAACTGTATCCGGGCTTCGCCCAGATCGCGGAGCAGGAAGGCTTCAGCGAGATCGCGGCCCTTTGGCGCCTGGTTTCGGTGGCGGAGCGCTACCACGAAAAAAGATACCGCGATTTTGCCGCGAACCTCGAGGCGGACCGGGTGTTCAAGCGCGAACAAAAGACCGTCTGGCGTTGCCGCAACTGCGGATACCTTCACGAAGGAACGGCGGCGCCGGAACAATGCCCGGCCTGCCTTCATCCTCAGGCATATTTTGAGTTGAAGGGGGAGAATTGGTAGGCAAACGCGGTCCACGGTGAACGGTAAACGGTCAATGGTGAATCCGTTGTGTACCATACACCGTTAACCGTTCACCAGAATTTAGGGGAGGGGAAGAAAATGGACGAAAAGATCAAGGATGCGTTCCACCAGGCGTATGCGGGCGAATCCAAGGCCGCGCTGCGGTTGAAGATGTATGCCAAAAAGGCTCAGGAGGAGGGTTTGCCGCAGATCGCCAAGTTGTTCCAGGTGATTTCCTTTTCAGAGGAAATCCAGGGGGCGCGCGCTCTGCGGATGCTGCGGGAAATCAAGAACACCGAGGACAACCTTAAGGCGAGTTTTGAATCCACCACTAAAATCGCGGGAGTGGCATATGAACAGTTCGTAAAAGAGGCCGCGGATCGGGGAGACACGACCGCGTCCACTATTTTCAGCCAATGCCGGGATGTGGAGGATATCCATTCCAAACTTTATAAAGAGGCCATGAGCCATCTGATGGAAGACCGGGAGACCATCTATTATGTCTGCTCGGCCTGCGGGTATGTTTCGGATGGAATGCTTCCAGACCGGTGCCCGGTGTGTCAGGCGCCCAAAGAACAGTTCAGCAAGTTTTAAGCGGGAAAATATAAACGGACCAAAAATCAAAGGAGAGTAAAATGACCAAACGATTGGAAGTGTATAAGTGCGAGATTTGCGGGAACATCGTGGAAGTGATCCACGAGGGGAAAGGCGAGCTGGTTTGCTGCGGCGAGCCAATGACCCTGCTGCAGGAAAACCAGGTTGACGCATCCAAAGAAAAACACGTGCCGGTGATCGAGAAGGTCGAGGG
>CAIUDS010000779.1 GCA_903897985.1 uncultured delta proteobacterium | reverse complement strand
TCCCGCTCCCATTTCCCGGCCCATCGCTTGATTCTGTCCGGGTTTGGGCCTATACTGTTCCCGTTGGGGTAAAGGGCGTTCCAGCTTGATTTTAGGTTCGAATCCTGTCGGCCGCACCATATAATAGTATCCGCCCTACTTTGAAAGCAATGGCTTTATTTGCACGGAGTCCGGGATTTGATATCCTTCCAGCCGATACAAAATGGGCGCGACATCCGCGGGATGGCTCACGATGGGTTCGACTTTTCCGGCGGGGATTCCCGGGCCTTTGATCGCGAGCAGGGCCGGCTGGGTCGAGGGCGCTCCGTGTCCACCCACATAAACGGTAAAAGGCGGGATGTCGAAAGGCAGGACTCCCAGGCCGATGTTCCCGAACCCGGCGCCGATGGAGGGGAATTGGAGGTTGGCTTTGGGGAAGAGGAACAGGTCGGGCCAGCGCAGCCCGCCTGGTTTTGAATGCTCGATGTAATATTCGCTGTAAAGCTCCCTAGGCGGGGTGACCTGTTCGCCGGTGGCCCGATCAATCCCGGTTTTCATTTCCTCCCGGTCCAGCACGATCACCGGGCATTCGGTCCGGCCGGTGATCGGACTGGTCCAGCGGTAATCCTCCAGGGTCTTCTCGATTTTGGCCAGCGCCGCGGGATCGTCCCTCCGCATGAACAGCATGCCCAGTTGAGAACCGGTGAACAAATAATAATCCTTTCGCTTGGAATAGCCGGAGGCCGGAGCGATCTTGTGCAGGGGCGGTCCGACAAAGGAATTGGTCTCCATGTTATGGTCCGACTCGACCACGATATAAGCCTGGTCATATTCCCCGCGCTCTTTCAAGTGCTCGAGCAGCCGGCCGAGTTGTTCATCCGCGCTCTTTACGGTCTTGATGATCCCCAGGCGGTTGGCGTTGCGGTTGATCCTCGAAGTGTCGTCCGAAAGGTCATCCGGCGTTCCATGCTCGTCCCATTCCGAGGGGTCCTTGCCGCTCCCGAAAAAATGTCCGGCCTCATCCACCCCTCCCAGCAGAATATAAATCACATCCGGGTCCTCGTTGTCAATCACCCGCAGCGCCTGGTCCGCGGTATAGATGTCCTCCCAGAGCGCGAAGTCCGGCCGGTTCAGCTTGTGCGTCCGGGCCTCGAGCATAAGGCGGATGCCCTCGCCGGGCTTGATCACATGGGCGCTGGCCGCGACATAATCGGGATGGTCCGTGACCGTGGCAATACGGTCGAGTCCGAATACCGGGTTGCGGTAATGCTCCGGGACCCAGTCCTTGCCGGAAACATATGCGGCAAAGGCGCTCGGGTTGCCCCCCAGGGCCGGGTCCTTGACCACATTGAAAATGGTGGTCACGGGTTTGCCCTCCGGGCCGTAATACATGAGGTCATGCGGGGTGGAGCGCCAGATCGCCCATCCCTTTTGATCGAACCCGAACATCAAAACCTGGACCGAATACAGACCATGCTGTCCCGGATAGGCGCCGCTCAGATAGGATGCGTGGTTCATATCCGTGGCCGCCGGCAGGTGCGCCTGATGGTTCGGGAAGAAGAGACCTTGTTCGAGAAAAGCATGCAGATTGGGCATGAGCCAGTCGCCCGCTTTTCCCGGCCCGGTTCCTCTGGCGTTCAGCTTCAAATATTCCGGCCCCAGCGAATCAATCGAGATGTAATAAATCTTGCGCTTGAGCGTGGTCTCGGCCTCGAGGGTGATTTCCTCGCTTGCTCCGGCCGAAGATTTTGCCCGGACCAGGATGGCGGCGATCCTACCCGCGGGCATCGAGGACTCGGGCCTGACCGTTAGCTGCACATATTGTTTTTCGCCCGCAGCCAACTCCAGCTTTGATTTCTCCACGGAAACACTCCAGCCCTGGGAGTCGCTCGTGACCTCGAGCTCGATGACCGCTTTTCCTTTTCCCGAATTATAAATCCGGAGCAGGTAGGTGGTGGCCAGACCCGGCCGGACCAGATGCCGATGATACCCGGCCGCGCCAACCGCATTCGCCGCATCCAGCATCCGGCCCGGCCGCATGGTCTCCACCACCGCATAATAACTCTGGCCCAACAGTGAGTTCTTTGGCGCGTCCGGGGTCTTGGCCCCGCTGGCCAATCCGGTTAGGAGAAAAATCAACAAGCTGAAAAAGGATATTCTCCATGGTCCATGATTCATGTTCGTCCTCCTTAATAAGGTCCGGTCCGTCTGCTCCATTCGGTTCAATTTAATAGCTGAAACTATCCCCGACATCGCAGACCACGGAAATATTTGCGGCCTGCTTGACGGTGAAGGGCTTTTTAAGTCCCGCTTGTGCGGCTTTTTTTACCTCGGGGTTGAGCGAAGAAATGGCAAGAAGCTTCTGGTATTCCTTAAGCGCAGGCTCGCGTTGGCCCTGCAGGTCCAAACTCCGCGCCAGCCCGAGATGAGCTATGCTCTGTTTGTGAAAGGTCTGGGGCAGGGAGAGGGCCTGTTCAAACATTTCCCCCGCTGCTTCGGCATTGCCGGTCCGGAGCAGGATCAGTCCCGCGGTCTGGGCATAAACCGGCTCATTCGGGGCAATGGCCAAAGCGGATTTCAGGTTCGCAATCGCGCCCTGGGGATCGTCCTGGGCAAACCTGATTTCGGCGCGGTTGAACAGTCTCAGGCCCTCGAGCCGCGGATCATTCTCCCAGACGCCGGGTAGCGCGGGAAGATCGTTGAATTGGTCCGGGCCTTTGAAGCCATTCTCGAAATTGAATCCAACATATCGGGTATTGCAGACCGGGGCGGGTCCGGTTGCGATCCAGAAGTTCATGGCCGTGGAATCAATCACCACGCTCGAGACATTCATGGACTGCCCGATCACATCTCCGGTGGAGCGCTCGCGGCCGGTGTTGAGGTCGAAGTGATCGCCGAGGAATTGGGCCGCTTTTTGCGGGTCAATTATTCCGAGGTTTTCGCGCAGGAGTCGCTCTATCCGCTTGGTGCGCGTGATGGAATTGACCGCCTCGGACCAGGTCGCGCTCAGCTCGCGCTCTCGCAGTTGGGGGGAGCGGTAAGAATTGGCCACGGCCAGGGTGCCGTCCTGGAGCGGCAGGAACACCTGTTGGTTGTGCGAAAGCTCGGCGGCAAACCCATTATTTTCTCGGGCGCTCGAGACCATCACGATGAATCCGCAAGAGGGCGGATGGGCCTTGATGAGAGCCCGGGCCTGGTCGAGGCTTTGCGCCTCGCGCAGGATTTTGTCCGCCAGCGAGAAAACCGGGATGCCCGAGGGCGAGACCTCACTCGTGATCGCGGTGTTCCAGCTCACCGACAGGCCGCTTTCATTCAGACCGGTCACGCCGCCGGTGTGCAGGCCCGCGGTGGTGAGCATGACATAGCGCTGCCCCGAACGAGGTCGGCAAAACGCCACCACCGGATATTTGTCAAACCAGCCGGCGCCGGGATAGTCGAAATTGCGGCCGAAGAGCACATGGCCTTCCCTGGTAGCCGCACCTACGGCGATAAACGAGGTACAGCCGCCCCATCCGGAAAAGGATTGGAGCGCCGGATAGATGGTCCGATCCTTATAGATCGTGCCGGCGATGGTCTGGCCGGAGTCGGAATGCGTCATCACCCGGGCCAGGGTCCGATAGGGCACGCCGGATCCATCGGAAAGTCCGCGCAGGGCCTGCTTCACTTCTTCCGGATGCTGCCTGGCGATCGGGTCGTAATACATCGCGTACATCATGTCTTCCGCGAGCTTGACCAGCAACGGCATCCCGCCGATAACACTGTGTCTGATCTGGTCATGCAGGTACCCGCTCAAATAAAACATCTCGCCCTGTTGTATTTCCTCGCGCAAGAGCGCGCCATGCTGATAAGCCATGTCATAGGGGGAACCCTCCAGATAGAGCACGTATATTCCGTCGTGACGGCTAAGCCAGGCCGGCCCCAGCCGCTTGACGCCATTTTCCGCCGCAATATTTGCCGCCGCGGCCGACCCGGCAAAACTGTTACCAACAACCAGACCGCCAACTATCAGCGCGACAAGAATCGCCGGCCAAACCATCCTGAGCTTCTTCATTTACATTACCCCTTTGCCTGCTTCCCTAGCATCTCCCAAACTATAAAGATTATCCGCCACGCAGTTCACAAAAACTTGGTCCGCAAATGCGCCCAGAAAACCCGGGGCAGCATCCGTTTCCTCGGCGTGGCCCAAAAAATCCGCCAAAGCCGGCTCGGCGAAAAATGAAATTTCCAATACGCGGACCGGTGATACGCCAGCAACTGTTCATCCGAGACCTGGCTTAAATTACACGCCAGTTGCGTATAAGTCGCGTCCTCCGATTCAAAGCTTACCCGCTTGCCCATTTCCTCCGCAATCTCCCGCACCCGCGTTTTCGGGAATGGCTTGAGCAAGGCGAAACCCGCGGTATGCAGCTTGCTCGAAACCGCAAACGCGATGGTCTGTTCGATCTCCGCCGCGGTCTCGCCCGGAAAGCCCATCATGAAAAAGCCATGCACGAAGATGCCCGCCTTCGCCACCATCTCGATATTGGCCTTGAGCTTTTCCAGGTCTATGTTCTTGCGGATCATTTTCTGGACCCGCTCCGAACCGCTCTCGACCCCCACGGTCAGCTTATAAACCCCCGCGGCCTTGAGCAGGTCCACCAGTTCCCGGTCCAGCCGGTCGCCCCGGATGCCGTTGGGAAAAGCCAGCTTCAAGTCCAGGCCCGACGCGATGATCAGACGGCAGATTTGCTTCGCCCGCTCGAGCTCGAAATTGAAACAGTCGTCAATGATATGGATTTCCCGGACCCCATACTTATCGTGCAGCAACCGCATTTCCGACACCACATTCTCCGGACTGCGCGCCCGGAACTTCTTCCCGAACATGTTGTGGCAGAAGATGCACCCGTAAGGACAGGCCCGGCTGGTGAAGATGGTCGCCACTTCCTTTTGCCAACGGAGTTCGTTCTGCACCAGGACCTTCCAGTCGAAAAACTTCTCGAGCTCGATCAGGTCCCACGCCGGGAACGGGATTTGGTCCAGGTCCGCGATCAGTTCCCGGTCTTGCTCATTGGTCAGTTGGCCGTCCTTCCGATGGCTCAATCCCGCCAAGCCCGATAAATCCTGTCCCCGGTCCAGCCGCTCCACTAACTCCACAAAAGTTATCTCGCCCTCGCCCCGGACCGCCAGGTCAATGTTCGCATCCGCCAGAGCGGTTTCCGCGTCCGAACTTGGATAAGGTCCGCCGATCACCACCGGGACCTTCAAATGGTCCTTGATCATGGCCGCGGCCCGGTGCGCGAATTTCGCCTGAAAATGCATGGCATGAATTCCGGCCAGGTCCGGCGAGAATTCCTTGAGTTCCTCCAAAATCGCGGTTTCCGGCTGCTTCCGGATCATCAGGTCGAAAATCTTGATCTCAATCTCCGGCCGCTGAGCCCGCAAACAAGCCGCGATATACATGAGCCCGTGGGGCGGATAAACATGATAAACAAAACTGCCGGGATTGGTCACCCCGCTCTCTATTAACACGATCCGCTTGATCATCTCTCCCCAAAAGTAGCACGATGCCTGCCAAGATTCAATCTGCTCGCATATTCAATAGTTGTTATTCGGCAACGCTTTTCCAGCCGCGGCGGTTCAGGTCCCAATAGATGAAGGCGCCGGCCACGAGGCCGAGGGCGATGAGGCTGATGCCGGGGAGATATTCCTGGAGCAGGATTTTGCCGATGCCGAAGAGGAAAGCGTAGATGAGGGAACAACCGGCGATCCAATCGAGGAAAGAATAAAAAAGGTTATCCGTGACCTGGATGGTATCTCCGAGGGACTTCCTGATCCTGGTCCAGCCGGGTCCGGCGGGCCGGGCGCGTTTGAAGAAACCTTGCAGCACCGCGTCCTCTTCTGGTTTGGTCATAAAGGTCACCGTGACCCAGGCGACGGTGGTAACGGCCACGGTGATCATGAGTTCATAGGCAAAGGCGAGTCCCTCGGGGAACACGAGTCCGCCCCATTTTTCCGCGGCCTTGATCCCGAGCGAAACGATCAGCGCGGCGACCATGGCGGAGATTTCGGACCAGGCATTGATGCGTGCCCAGAACCAGCGCAGGATATAGACGAGACCGGTGCCGGCGCCGATGGTGAGGAGGAGTTCCCAACCGCCCACCTGCGACTGCATGATGTAACCGATGATGCCGCCCGAGATCATCAACACCACGGAGATCAGCCTCGAGATCAATATGTAATGCTTCTCCGGCGCGTCCTTGCGGATGAAGCGCTGGTAGAAGTCGCGCACGACATAAGAGGTGCCCCAGTTGAGATGGGTGGAGATGGTGGACATGTAGGCCGCGGCCATGGCCGCGAGCATAAGCCCGAGCAGGCCGGGCGGCAGGTAGGTGATCATCATCTTGACATAGCCCTCGCGCGGGTTTTTGAGGTCGGGGAAAAGCACCACCGCGGCGAGCGCGGTGAAAATCCAGGGCCAGGGCCGGAGCGCGTAATGGGCGATGTTGAACCAGAGCGTGGCCAGAAGCGAGTGTTTCTCGTCCTTCGCGCTGAACATGCGCTGCGCCACATAGCCGCCCCCGCCCGGCTCCGCGCCCGGATACCAGGACGCCCACCATTGCACCGCGATATAGGTGAAGAAGAGCATGGGCGGCAGCCAGGCGGCCTTGCCCACGGGCGGGAGCATGGACAGGAACGAGTTGACGCCTTCGGCCGACCCGGCATGGACGATCAATTTCTCCTTCAGACCCGCGATGCCGCCCACGGCGTGCACGCCGAAAAAGGCGAGCACGATGCATCCGGTCATGGCCATGATAAACTGGAAAAAGTCGGTGACCACCACTCCCCAGAGTCCGGAGAGCGAGGCATAGAACGCGGTGATGACCAGGCAGAT
>CAIUDS010000778.1 GCA_903897985.1 uncultured delta proteobacterium | reverse complement strand
CAAAACTGCCCGCGGCCTTATTCCGACCATTGCCAACTCGTGATCGCCCATTTCATGGGCACGGCCGCGCATCTGATGGAAGACGGGACCTCCCACAACATTTTCCAGTGGTATGTCAACCAGAATGACCTGAAACCGGGAGTAAAGGGCGACCTCGATATCCGCGGAGACCAGGTGCTGATCGAGAACTATCATCGCGGCCATGTGATCCCGCATTACGATGTTCCCGCGAAAGATATCGCGAAAATTTTTTCGACCATGGGACTCCATTATTCCTGGCAGAGCATCGTCATCGGCAACCAGGTCCACCACACCGCGCTCGTGCTCGAGCGAGCCCAGGCCCCGCTGCTTTATTCGCAAAACAAGAAAAGATTCCCCTGGATGTGGAATAATTTTTATCAGGGCCCGGGCGGGATAGATTTCAGTTCCACCGTGGTCGCCAAATACTGGGACTGCCTTTGGCAGAGACTTTCGGGCAAGGACGACCAGGTCCAAGCGGTAATCGGCACCTTCCCTCTATCCGGCACAGAGAAAACCCCGGGGGACACTCGTGTCTACGCAATGTTCGGAAAGGCCATGCTGGCCGAGACAATCACCGAGACGACTTTCCTTCTCCGGGACGCGACTGGTCGCGCGGTCCCGGCCGCGATCTGGCGCGGCAAGAAGCCGGAGAAACACAAGGTGGAACCGCTGGTAATTTTTTACACCCTGGCCCCCGCGTCCGAACTCAAGCCTGGCGAGACTTATACCGTGACTTTGACCACGGCCATCCTGGACCTGGACCATAAGCCCCTGCCCGCGCCCTATTCCTGGAGTTTCACCGTCGCCAAATAGCCGCGATTTCATGTCATTCCCGGCTTGACCGGGAATCCAGTTTTTGTCGTCCCCGGCCTGGACCGGGGATCTAGTTCCATATTTTCTGAGAATTAGCGGGAATCGCGGATCAGGTCATCATATAGATCCATCCACTTGGGATTAAATTTTTCAATCAATTCCAGTTTCCATTTCCGGTTCCATTTTTTAAGTCGCTTCTCCCGCTCGATTGCGGCCTGAACATCTTCGCACACTTCATAATAAACCAGCTGATGAACATGATATTTCTTGGTGAAGCCTTCAATCAGGCCATTCCTATGCTCATAAATTCGCCGGGCCAAGTCGTTAGTGACTCCGATATAAAGCGTGCCATTGCGCTGGCTGGCCAAAATATAGATGAAAAATTGTTTCATTTTTTTTTCTGGATTCCCGCTTGCGCCAGCGTGGCATCTTATCTAACCAAGACCGTCTTGGCAACTATGACTCTTCGGTTATGTTATCCCCGCCGGACCGAAGACTCAATCAATGGTCGTCTCTGATCTGGATCGGGAACCCAGACCTGTCCCCATGAAAATGGGGAACCAGCAAGCTATCCCTGGATTCCCGCTTTCGCGGGAATGACAGGCGAGTTGGATTCCCGGCCCCGGTCAGGTCGAGGGCATGCTTCCCCGGAAATGATTGTATGGGAGCCGACAAACGGCTGGCTGGATTGACAGCGCTCGCCGCGGCGTGCCATAATTTCACGCGACGGTTATTCCAACGCCGGAAATCGTCAAGAAGGGAAACCTCATGAAAAAGTATGACCTGATCGTGGTGGGCGGGGGGCCGGGAGGCTCCATCGCCGCCAAGACCGCGGCGGAACTCGGGCTCAAGACCATTGTGCTCGAACGCGGAACCCGGCCGGGCGAAAAGAATGTCTCGGGCACCGGCTTGAGTCCGAAGTGCTTCCGCGATTTCGATTTCATGCGCGAAATGAAACTACCGCGCATGCGCAAGGCCACCATGGCCACGCTGCACCTGAGCGACGAGCGCGACCTCGAACTGTCCGCGTTCAGCTTCAGCGCCTCGCAGGACGCGGGCTATGAACAGGCCCGGGAATTCCTCACCATCAATGTCTATCGCAGCGAACTCGACCCCTGGCTCGCCGAACTCGCCGTCAAAGCCGGCGCCGAACTCATTCTCTCCACCAAGGTCACCGGCCTCGAACGCAACCCCTCGGGCCGCATCACTGGCGTGCGCACGGACAAGAATGACCTGATCGAGGGCGACATTGTCATCGGCGCGGACGGCGTGATCTCGACCGTGGCCAAAGCCGCGGGCATCCGCGAGCGCTGGCAGCCCAATGAAGTCGCCATGATCATCAATGTGGACTTCGGCGCCGAGGCCGGAAACATTGACCGCGTGATCCGCGGCAACGCCCTGCATTACTGGTATTCCGCGGTCTTCCCGGTCGGCTATAGTTTCTTCACCGCCGAGGGTTTCCACATCGGGCTCGGCTGCTACATGGACTGGTGGAAAAAGAACCCGCATTATTACCTCAACAAAATGTTCGCGCTTGAGGGCGTGCAGAAGCAGATCGAACTCTGTGGCGGCAAGGCCCGCGAATACCAGAACCATCTCGTGACTTTCCTCACCGCGCCCGGAAAAACCTACGCCGATTCCGTCATGCTCATCGGAGACGCCGCCGGCTTCGCCTGCCCGTTCGAGGCCGAAGGGGTTTATTACGCCATGGTCTCGGGCAAGCTCGCCGCCGAAGTGGCGGCCAAAGCCATCGCGGCCGGTGATGTCTCCGAGGCCAGGCTTAAGGAGTATGAAATCGCCTGGAAGAACTCCACCGTGGGCGAGGAATTTATCGCGGGCGCGAGCATCGAGGGTTTTGTGCGCGAACTGGGCTTCAATCCCGAAGCCGGCAAATGGGTCGTGCCGTTCCTCAATGACATCCTCTTCGGGCTTTGCAATGTCGCGGACTCGCACACCAACAACGCCCGCAATTTCGGCAACCTCCTGCTCCCGTATCTGCCCGAGCTGGTCAAGACCCTCAAGCGCGACCTGTTGCCGTTGGTGACTGCGATCAATCCGCCGCCGGCCAAACCTCCCTCCGCAATGGTCAGCGGGTTGCTCAAAAAAATTCTGCCCCTGATCCTGCCCCGGATCGCCCGCAGCATGGCCAAATCCGACAACCGCTACGGCTCTGTGCTTAACCCGCTGGTCATCGAACACCTCCTGGAGCCACTCGTGGCCGCGCGCCTGGAAAAACTTAAAGGAGTGAAAAAATGATCAATACCCGCGAGTTCATCCCGCTCGTCCATAAAAATATCCCGCCCGAAGAGTTCCTCAAAGTCGTCGCCGCCAAGTGCAACGGTTGCGGCAAATGCGCCATCGTGTGCCCGTCAATTTTATGGAAGATGCATCAGGGCAAGGCGCAACTCGTCGAGGACTTCAAACAAAAATGCCTCGAATGCGGCGCCTGCTGGCAGGTCTGCGATCCCCTCGCCATCTCTTTCGACTTCCCCAAAGGCGGCTTTGGAATTATCGTCAAATACGGTTAATCAAATACCGCCGCCACTATTGGGCCGCAGCCACTCTTGGCTGCGATTCCATTGAGCAATTTGTCTTCACCGCCGAGACGCAGAGAGCGCAAAGAAATTCAATCATATTTATCCGCAGATGAACGCCGATGCACGCAGATAATTTTTGAGATCTGAAATGTGCGAAGCCCTTCGTAGCTCGGTAATCCGGGCGAAGTAGGGAGATTCAGCGCCAAGCGCTGACGCCTTGCATTTTAATTTGAAATCAGGCATAATGACCTGAAAGAAAGCTCAGGAGGGCGGAGATGAAAGGGACGGGCAAAGGACTTGGGTTTATGGCAATTATTGGTCTTTTTCTCGCAATGGAAATTTATGCCGGAGGCCCCAATACCAAAATCTCTGCTGGTGGTTCGCATACCTGTGCCCTTACCTCCAGCGGCGGAGTAAAGTGCTGGGGGCTTAATGCGTGGGGTCAACTTGGGAATGGGACAAATACCGAAAGCAATGTTCCGGTTAATGTTTCCGGCCTATCTTCAGGGGTAAGCGCAATCTCGGCTGGTTATAATAATACCTGTGCCCTTACCTCCAGCGGCGGAGTAAAGTGCTGGGGGAGTAATGCGTTTGGTTCACTTGGGAATGGGACAACTACCGATAGCAATGTTCCGGTTAATGTATCTGGTCTAACTTCCGGGGTAAGCGCAATCTCGGCTGGCGGTTCTCATGCCTGCGCCCTTACTTCCGGCGGGGGGGTAAAGTGCTGGGGGAGAAATGATTCTGGTGAACTTGGGAATGGGACAAATACCGATAGCAATATTCCGCTGGCTGTTTCTGGGCTATCTTCCGGGATAAGCGCAATCTCGGGTGGTGGTGGTCATAGTTGTGTCCT
>CAIUDS010000777.1 GCA_903897985.1 uncultured delta proteobacterium | reverse complement strand
CGGAGCAGGTCACGCTCCCGAAATATATCAAGTGCAACCGCGTGACCAACAAGGGATCGGTCCTGCCCGAGCCTTATTACAACCTGATCCGGGACCTCTGCCAGCTCGGCCTGACCGGGAAGGAGCCGGTGAAGGTGAAAGGGAAAAAAGTTGTGCCTTACGATTTCGCGATGGCCTTTATCCTCCGAGAGCGCGAGCGGATTCTGAAAGAGACCAGGTTCGGCCACCAGCGCGGATGCGTGAGCGTGGTGGTGAAAGGGAAAAAGGACGGCAAATACCGCGAGTACCGCGCCCACCTCGCGTCTGAGAGCCAGGCCCTGGGGGAAGGAACCGGCATCCCGGCTGCGATCGGAACGCTTCTGATGCAGGAAGGCAAGGTGGCCGGACCCGGGGTGTTGCCGCCCGAAGCCTGTCTCAACCCGATGGACTTCCTGGCCCTGGTGCCCAAGGTGATGAAGCTGGACCAGAAAAAAGAAGGCGGCAAATCCTTCGGCGGAATCATTGTGGAGCAGGTGGATGAGAATGGGATCATCAAGAAACTGGACATTTAGCAAGTCTTAGGTGTAAAATTGCCAAGGACGCAAAGGAAATTTTGTTATAAGGAGATTTGAGTTGCCAAGCCGTCTTTATCTGGAGGCAATGAGGTTTGCGGTTCGGCGGGCCCGGATTGAATGGCAGAGGCATGCGCTGGAAAGAATGGCGGAGCGTGGTATATTTAGAGATGAAGTAAAGCAAGTCCTGCTCCGGGGAGAGCGGATTGAGGACTATGCGGAAGATCAGCCGTTCCCCGGCGCGCTGTTCTTGGGCAGGCCCAAGGGCCGTGCTTTGCATGTGGTGGCGGCATTCAACGCTGAGCGCATTATGGTTTTCATCATCACGGCCTATGAGCCGGAGTTGGCTCATTTTGAGCCGGACCTGAGAACTCGGAGGAAGAAATGACCAAGAAGAAAGGAAAAGACCTTTGCCCCTTTTGTGGGGGCTTGAAGAAGCCCGGGACCACTACCTTCACCGCGGAGCTTGGCTTTGGAGTGGTGGTGGTGAGACATGTGCCGGCATCGGTCTGCTCCCAATGCGGCGCCGACTGGATCAGCGACAAGACCGCGGCAAAGCTGGAAACCCTGGTGAAGGAAGCCAAAACCAAAAAGCTGGAAGTGGAAGTAACCGCTCTGGGCTGACTCCCGCGAGCGGCATTGCCTGCGATTCGGGGCGCAAATACTTTTGCTCTATGATGACCTCTAAAGCCTGTCTCAATCCTATTGCCTTCCCCGCCCTGGTCCCCAAAGTGATGAAGCTGGACCGGAAAAAGGAAGGCGGAAAATCCTTTGGCGGGATCATCGTGGAGCAGGTGGATGAGAATGGAACGATGAAGAAGCTGGACCTCTGAAAAAATCTCAGATCTCATATCAGTACTGTCCGGGGAAAATTATAGCGCCAAAGGCAATTTAAGTTGAGTCGAGGGAGGCGGATCGAGAAGGTGGAGGCTGTTTTTATCGAGGGAGAGGAGGTCGAGGATGGAGACACGCTGGAAGAGGTTCAGGGAGAAGATTTCGGTGAGGAGATGAAGGGATTGGGCATATTTGGTCTGGGCCTTGATGAAGTTGAGGATCAGGTAATAAATCAGGGCCGTCCAGATTTGGGTCATCACCGCATTCCTTGAGGTCCCCAGGAAGGATTTGATCTTCAGGTTCTGCTTGATCCATTTGAAAAAGGTTTCGATCTGCCAGCGGAGTTTGTACATTTGGGCGATGGTGGAGGCGGCGAGCTTGAAGTTGTTGGTGAGGCAGGTGAGGGTTTGGTTCCTTTCCGGATCATAGATTTTCACCAGGCGCAAGCTTTTGGGATAGGCTTTTTTGGATTTGGGGCCGTTGAGGACAATGATCTGATCGGCGAGGATATTTTTAGTTGGTCAAAACTTCCTGCTGTCCGGTAACGGTGTAATCCTGATCCGCCCGGACCCTGGTGACGAAGGTGATGCGGCGGTTTTCCAATGAAAACAGGAAGTTGAAGTCCATATAGCCTTTATCAAAAGTTACGATGCTGTCCGGTTGAAGGTCTTTGGCGAGTTCGGGAGCGGCTTTGAGGTCGTGGGTTTTTCCGTGGGTGACGACCAGGAGGGAGGGGAGGATGGATTCCTGGTTGAGTCGGAAGTGGAGTTTGATGGCGCCCTTGCGCTTGCGGAATTTTGCCCAGGGGAAAGCGGCGAGGCAGAGTTCAATGAAGGTGGAGTCAAAGGCGAAAAAGGGGTTTTTGAATTTGAATTTGCGCTGGGGCCTCAGGGCGAGGAACCTGGTGAAGAGTTGGAGATAGAGTTGTTCAAAGAGTTGGGATGGCCTGCGGGTATTGGCGTCGGCGAGCGTTGACCTGGAGATCAAGCCGACCCCGAGGTGATAGAGTTGATGGGGAATGGCGTTGAAGGCGGCGGCCAGGTCCCGGAGCGAGTCCTTGCCGGTGGCTTGAGCGAAAAGCATGGCCACCAAATGGTCCCAGGTCCTGAAACTCTTGACATAATGATCGGCGCGATGGCTGCGGGAGACCTTTTCGACCAGTGCCCGGGGGATTTCCGCTAGAATTTGGTGGAAGACCGTGTTAACATGTCCCATGGTTTGAGAGCCTCCTATCGGTTCTTTTTAAAGCCAAATAAAATCTACCGAATTTGGAGACAACTCTCAAACCATCTCATTTTTTACCGGACACTACTGAGCTCAAATCTCAGAAAAGGCTGCCAGCAAGCACGATTAACCCAGACTCAACATCACACGATCATCAGGGGTCCAGCAAAAGCAAAAAAATAATTTTTTGCTTTTTGACAACAAGGCGTTTGACGGGGAAGGAGTATGCTAAGTTCGGCGTGCGTAAGTCATTGAATTTTAAGGTCTGCGGACCATCCTCCGTCCCGCTTCAAGGCG
>CAIUDS010000776.1 GCA_903897985.1 uncultured delta proteobacterium | reverse complement strand
GCCATTCGAGATTTTCAACACCCTGTTAAGTCCGGCCGGAAACCCTCTACTTATTGGCCTTATCCAGAACTTTTTCCAACTGCGCGCGGTCCTGGTCTGAAATTTTATCCGCGCTCGGAGCCTTCGCGGATTTGGTATCCTTGGCCGCGGGCTTGGCGGCCGGAGCCGGCGCGGGTTGCGCCGCTGCGTTCTTGTTCAGGAGAATGTCCTTGGCTTGAACGAATTGATCCTTGCTGGGAATGCTGGGAAGGGTGCTCCCCAGCCCTTTGAGCCGTTTTTCCACAATCTGGTTTTTAGACTTGACCCACTCGAGGGACTTGGACCGGAGTTCCGGGCTTAAATACAGAATCATCACCGCCGCCACCAACGCCGCCACCATCACCGTGCTCAAAAACCACTTGATCATCTTCTTCTTCCTCCTTCGCGCTTCCGCTTCGACATTTTTATTATATCACAATTTTGTTTGACCGCAAAAAACCTGAAAAGTTGAAAAAAGTCCGGGGTAGATTCGGTTTGACAAAGCCGGGGCCGGGAATAGATTAGGGATAAATGGAAACGGGCCGAAAATCGCGTTGGCGCAAAACCCTGGAGCAGATTTTTTTCACGCTCCTGGTGGTGTTTATTTTCTGGTATATCTTCCGGAAAATACCCTTTGCCCAGTTCCTGCAATACCTCAAAGCCGTGGAGCCGGTGCGGTTTTTCGCCTGCTCCTTCCTGTTCGTGGTCTCGGCCTTTATAGTGGACGCCTACACCCATTATGTCCTGTTCAAAAATTTCAACTACGGCCTCAAACTGAAACAGATCTTCGAGCTCCGGCTCGCGACCATGCTGTTCGTGGCGCTGGGATATTTTTACGGCCAGGGCGGGATCGCCTACATCATCTCCAAGCACGCCAAGCGCCCGGCGACCGAGGTGGTGGGTCTGCTCGCATTCCTGTTCTTCAACACCTTCCACGCCACCCTGCTCTTTATCACCCTGGGCCAGGCCATTTTTTTGCCCATGCTCGGCAAGGCCCACGAGTTCAGCTGGCTCTGGTGGTGGATCATCCCGGATTGGATTCTGTTCTTCGCCTGGATCTGGTTCTGGCAAAGCCGTTTCAAGAATTTCCTGCCCGAGACCTTGCGCTGCGGACTTTTGCGCGGGTTCGACTCGGGCAAGCCCATCCTCTATGCGAAGATGATCGCGTTGCGCGCCATCATGCTCGCGCTCATCTCCTTCTCCGTCTGGCTCGCGCTCCCGGCCTTCAAGATCAGCGTTCCCTTCTTCGCCATTTTCAGCCTGCTCCCGATCCAGAATGTCGCTTTTGCCATCCCCACTCCGGGCCGCTACGGGATCAACGAGGGTTCCTTTATCCTGCTGCTCAAGCTTTGGGCGCCCGAATCCGGGCTGCTCGCCTTCGCGTTCCTCTGGGGAACCTCCGCCAATATCCTCCGCTCGCTCCTCAGCCTGATCACCATCAGAAAGTTCAGGTCCAACTGAAATGCCCAAACCGCTGACCATATCCGCGGCCGCGCAGAAGCGGCTCCGCTCCGGCCATCTCTGGGTGTTCCGCGACGAAATCCAAAACCCCAAACCGGAGCTGGACGGCATGATCGCGGGGATCGAGGGGCCGGCCGGGGAATTCCTGGGCCAGGGCTTTTACAGCCACTCATCCAAAATCGGCTTGCGCCTGCTCACCGAATCGCCGGAAGCGCTCGGCCGCGAATTCTTCGTCCAAAAAATCCGCCACGCCCGCCAAAAGCGCGGAGATAAAATCTCGCCGGAAAGCGCGGCGCGGCTGATCAATGCCGAGGGCGACGGCTTTCCGGGCCTGGTGGCCGATTGGTACGCCGGGCATCTCGTGATCCAGTGCCTGGTCCCGGGCACGGACCGGCTGGGGGAAATGCTCGCGGACATCTTGTGGGAGGAGTTCCAACCCGCAGGCCTCTGGTTCCGCAACGACGCTTCCGGCAGGGCCCTAGAGGGTCTGGCCGAGGAGAAATTTTTCTGGAAGGGCAACGATGACCCGCGGGTGACGGTGCGGGAAGGCGGGGTGAGCTTTGCGGTTCACTTGATGGAAGGGCACAAGACCGGGGCCTATCTGGACCAAGCCGAAAACCGGGTCCGGGCCGGGGGAACTGGCCCGGGGAAGATGCCTGGACGCCTTCACTTTCCAGGGCGGGTTCGCCCTGCACCTGGCGGGCAAGGCGGAAGAGGTGATTGCGGTGGACAGTTCGGCGCCGGCGCTCGAAATTCTGGAAAAAAATCTCGAGCTGAACGGGATCAAGAATGTCAAGGTCGCGCGCGAAAATATTTTTGACCTGCTGCCGGAAATGGAACGGGAAAAATTGAGCTTTGACCTGATCGTGCTCGACCCGCCGCCCTTTGCCAAAAGCAAAAAAGACCTGCCCGCGGCCAGGCGGGGATATTTGGAAATAAACCTGCGTGCCCTGCGCTTGCTCAATCCGGGCGGGACCCTGCTCACTTATTCCTGCTCCTACAATTTCCCGGTCTCGGAGTTGGTGGATACTTTGCGCAGGGCCTTGGGGGACGCGCGTCGGCGCGGGACGCTCAAGGAGCTCCAGGGCCAGGCCTCTGACCATCCCATCCTCTTGAACATGCCCGAGACCTGGTATCTGAAGGGACTGGTCCTCGAGGTCGAATGATGATTGAAAGCCGGGAGCAAAACGCGCGTTCGCTGGCGCTTCTGGCGCTCGAGCGGGTGGAAAAGGACCGGGCCTATCTGGACCGGCTGGTGGACCAGACGCTGAAGAATTCCGCGCTCAGGCCGGAAGAGCGGGGCCTGTTCACCGAGCTTAGTTACGGGGTGGTGCGCCACCAGCGCCTGCTGGATTTTTACCTGGAACAATACCTGGACCGGAAAATTTTCAAGCTTGACTTGGCCACCCGCAGCCTGCTCCGGCTGGGCGCCTACCAGATCCTTTGCCTCGACCGCATCCCGGGGCCGGCCGCGGTCAACGAGTCGGTCAAGCTGAGCGCGCCCCGCGCCAAGGGCCTGATCAACGCCGTGCTCCGCAGGATCAGCGAAAATAAAAATACTTTGAAACAACCGGACCAAATCTCGAATCCGGTCACCCGGCTGGGGGTCAAGTATTCGCATCCGGACTGGATGGTGGAATCCGCCCTTAAGGAGCTCGGCGAACAAGAGGCGGAGGAACTCTTGAGCGCAAATAACCAGCGGCCGGTTTTGACCCTGAGAGTAAATACCATCCGCGCCGACCGGCCGGGGCTGATGGAGCTTTTGGAAAAAAATGGCATCGCGGTCGAAGCGGGAAAATTTTCGCCGATGGCGGTGGTAGTGAAGAACCGCGGCATCCCGAGTCAGCTCCCCGGTTTCCGCGAGGGTCTGTTTGCGGTCCAGGACGAGGCGAGCCAACTGGTTGCGCTGATGCTGGAGCCGAAGCCGGGCGAGCAGATCCTGGACGCCTGCGCCGCGCCCGGGACCAAGGCGTTGGAAATGTGGCAACTGATGGAAAAAAAAGGAACGCTGCTTTCCGCGGACATCAAGGAAAACCGGCTCCAGTTGCTCAAGAGCGAGGCGGAGCGGATGGGATTGGAGGGGATCGAACTGCTGGCCCGGGACATGACCGAGCCTTTGAAACTTCCAGATAAAATTACCGCTGGTTTTGACAAAATTTTGCTCGATGCCCCTTGCACCGGCCTGGGCACGATCCGGAGGCACCCGGAGCTCAAATGGCAGCGCTCGCCGGAAGACCTCAAAACCTTGGCCGCTCTGCAGAAGCGCCTGATCCGGAACCTGGCCAATTACTTGAAGCCGGGCGGAGTGATGGTCTATTCGACCTGCACCTGGACCCCGGAGGAAAACCAGGAGACGGTTGCGACGGTGCTTGACTCCGGTGGATTCGAGCTGGAGGACCCGACACCGCGCCTGCCCGGTTCCGCGCAAGAGCTGGTCCGTGATAAAATCTTGAAAACCCGGCCGCACCGGCACGGG
>CAIUDS010000775.1 GCA_903897985.1 uncultured delta proteobacterium | reverse complement strand
TTGGCTGTTTCTTGCGGCGGACCCATTTCGGCGGGGCCGCGTCTTTTGCGAACGGTTTCCAAACCAGGGACATGATGCCGATCCGGTCGGCTTTGACAAACCCCTGTTTACGAAACCATGAAGCCCTCATCCAGACCGGCAAAATCAGCCCCCATGCGGCCAAGCCTTTGGCGCCCAAGGTTTTTACATCTTCCTCCGCGGCCCGGAGCAGGGCCTGGCCCATGCCCTGTTTCTGGAAATTGCCGCGCCCCTGCTTATGCCCGTGCACCCAGATGCAGTTGATGAAATAGAGGTCCCGGCCCTCGGCCTGGGAATGTTCGACCGGGAGATACTGGACCATGCCGCCTACCTCGCCCCGGTCATCCAACGCCAGCTTGACCCGCAGGCCCCGGTCTTTCATCCGGTCATACCAGCGCGCCTTGTGGTCTCCCGCCTCTTTGATCTCGTCGGACCAGTCCTCCAGACAAAGGAAATAAAGTTGCTTGTGCTCTTCGCTCAGGTCAATAATTTTCATCCGCGCTCTCCCGGCTCAGCCGCCCAGCGCCAACAGAAAAAAATCCACGCGCATCCCTTCCCGGAGCGGGGTGGCAAGTTCGTCCAGCTTCTCGCCGCTCCCCTCCACCAGCGCCACCACGGATTCATCAAACGCCTTGCGCTTCCGGTTCCACAAGCCCGAGGGCAGGTTCCGGCCGAACTTCAGATGAATCTCCCGCAACAGATCGCCATAACTCGCGCCCGGCTTCAAGTCAAAATCCGACTCCGCGGCGCCGACCCAGTCTTTCATGATGCCTTTGAAGACAGCTTTTACTTTCATCTACTCAGCCCAAAGAAGAAATCGTTTTTTTACCGCAAAGACGCAAAGGACGCAAAGAATATCTAATTTTTATTCTTTTATAATTCATAATTCACAATTCAAAATTTTAGCCGCTCATTTTTCATAAAGATCCTTCGCCGCTTGCTGCAGGCCTAGTTCCAGCAGTTTCTCCTTGCGCGGTTTCCCGGTCTCCTCGTCCCATTGCCGGTGCGCGTAATATTCCTTGAGCATCCGGTCCAGGTCCGGGGCCACGCCCGCGGTCCCGCCTTCGCCGAGCGCGCGCGCCACAATGCCCGGGAGTTTGTCGTCTTTGCGGGTCAGGCCGAGGCGGTTGTTGATCGCGCGTTTGATATTGATTGAGCGGTCGCCGGCCGCGAGCAGGTCATTGGGCGAGCAGGTCCAGCCGGTGGTCAGGGTCAGGGCCTTGGCGATCATGGTCGCGCTCATGGGCGAGAACTTGCACAGCAGGAGCGAGTCATAAAGGTCTTTCAAACTCTGGTATTTCGCGGCCATTGCGGCCTTGTCATTGTCCGCGGAGAGCCGGTCGCGCGACTTGATCCCGAGTTCAGGCACCCGTTTGCCCAGGTCCACATTGAAATAATCGCCTTTTAAATGACAAGCGCCGCGCGGGCCGGTGGCATAGGATATAGCCATGCCGTGGAACGCGCGCGGGTCGTGCATGGGGATTTCCATCCCCTTCACCTGCGCCGCTTCTTCCGGGTCGCGGCCCAGTTGTTTCGCCATGCGCAGCGTGCCCTGCGACAAAAGTTTCCCGATCCCTTCCTGGTCAATGATCATTTTCGTGAGCTTGACCACCGCTTCGCCGTCGCCCCATTTTAGCTCCATGCCCGCGTCGCTCTTCTTCAACACGCCCAACTCATAGAGATACATGGCGTAGGCGATGGACACGCCCGCGGAGATGGTGTCAAGGCCGTAGGCGTTGCAGAGGTGGTTGGCGCGGATGATGCTATTGAAATCGAAGTTAAGGCACAACGGCCCGAACGCGCCCGCGGTCTCGTATTCGGGACCGTCAACGGTCTTTAGCTCCGGGCTGAAGTCCTGCACCTCGCGGCCGCACGCCACCGGGCAGCCCAGGCAGGCGTAGTTCCCGATCACATACTGCTGCCGCAGCGCCTGGCCCGAGACGCGCTCCGCCGGGAAAACCGACTTGGTGAAATATTTCACCGGCACATCGCCGAGCACCATGCCCATGTCCATCGAGATCAAAGTGCCGTATTCGGAAAAACCTTTCGAGGTCAAGTCGCCCTTGATCACCGCGCGCGCTTCCTTTGCGAGTTGCTTGAGGCCGAGCTCGTCAGCCCAGGAGGGCCTCCGGCCCCCCCCGGCCGCGATGGCCTTGAGGTTCTTCGATCCCATGACCGCGCCCAGTCCGCAGCGGCCCGCGGCGCGGCCGTGGTCGTTGATCACGCAGGCATATTTGAGCAGCCGCTCCCCGGCCGGGCCGATGCAAGCCACGCTCACATTGCCCGCTTCGTCCTTGATCGCCCTCTGCGTCGCGTAGGTGTCCATGCCCCAAAATTTCGAGGCCTCCTTCAACTCGGCCTTGCCATTGTTCATCAAGAGATAGACCGGCCGGTCCGCCTTGCCCGCGACCATGATCCCGTCATAGCCCGAGCCCTTGAGCCGGAACGGGAACTGGCCGCCGCTGGTGGCCTCGCCCCAGAATCCGGTCAGGGGCGAAAGCCCCGCAAGCGCGTAGCGGCTGACCATGGGCACGGCGCTCCCGGTGAAAGGCCCGGTCGCGAAGATGAGCGGGCTTTCCGGCGAGAGCGGGTCCAGCCCGGGCTTGAGCCGGTCATAAAGCAAATGCGCCGCCAGCCCGGCCCCGCCGATGAATTTCTGTAAGGTCCCTTCCGAGAGCTCCAAATCCCCAAGCCTTCCCGCGGTAAGATCAACCATCAGAAATTTTCCATGGTATCCGTTCATGCTTTCGGCCTCCATTAATAGCTAATTCATTTCCACGGTCATTCCCGCGAACGCGGGAATCCAGGCTTTATTGTTCTGGGTCCCCGGTCCAAGCCGGGGACGACAGGGAACTGGATTCCCGGTCAAGCCGGGAATGACCGCTTGAGCAGCAAATACTATGCGAAAGAAATAATTCAAAAATCCACATCCCTGCCCTCATAGGCATAGTTCAGCAACTTCTTTAATTCCGCTTGGCTCGCCGGCCGCGGCGTGAAAAATCCGCTCGGGTCCTCAAAGGCGTCCTTGGCAATCCTATCCAAATTTTTTTCGAAGTCAGAGCGCGAGATGCCCAAATCCTTGATCGCCCAGGCCGCGTTCAAGGTCTGATAAAATTTTCTCAACTCGCCGATCACCTTGATCAGGCACTCATCCTTGGAGCTGCCGCCCAGGTCCATGACCCGAGCCGCAAGCGAGATCTTGTCCGTGGCCGGATGATAGAACTGGAGCGCGTAAGGCACGAACAGCCCGACCGCGACTCCGTGATGGAGCTTGAACGCGGCGCCGAGCGCGTGTCCGAGCGAATGAGTGAGGGCGGTGGAGGAATTGGAGAAGGCCATGCCGGCGAGGCAGGACGCGATGAGCATGCGGTGCCGGGCTTCGCGGTCCTGCCCGTTCGCGAAGGCGCGCGGCAGCCACTTGAACACGAGTTCGAGGCTCTTCACGCCCATGGCGTCGCTGAAGTCGCTCGTGCCGGCGCAGAAGAGCGCGTCCAGCGCGTGGGCCAAAACATCCAGGCCGCAGCCCATAGTCAAATGCGGCGGCATGCTCCAGGTGAACTCGGGATTGAGCAAGGCGAAGTCCGGCGTGAGCTCCGGGTTCATCAGCGGGATCTTGCGGTGGTTTTTCTCGTCCGTAACCACCGCGGCGCTGGTGGTCTCGGAGGCGGTGCCCGCGGTGGTGGGCACCGCGGCCAGGATCGCCTTCTTGCGGAGCGCGAGCGGGAAAAAGGGCGTTACCATCAGCAGGTCCTTCACATCCGGCCGCTCGTAAAAAATCCAGGCCGCCTTGGCCGAGTCTATCACCGAGCCGCCCCCGACCGGCACGATCAGGTCCGGCTCGAAACCCTTCATGGCCTCGGCCAAATCCTTGATGTTCTCGAGCGGGGCCTCCGGCAAGACCCGGTTCCAGATTTGCGTGGCAAAACCCGCGCCTTGCAACGATTTCTCCACCTTGATTGCGAACTGTTCCGCGAACTGGTCGGTAACGAGGAAAGCCTTTTTGCGGGGACAGCGGGTGGCGATCCAGGTTACGGGTCCGGGCAGGAGCTGTTTGCCTTCGGGGAAAATGTTGCTGCCCACGAACACGCTGGCGGTGTTGAAGGTGGACATGAGGCCCTTGACAAAGGTCGAGCCCGCCACCGGGATCGCGCCGCGCACCGCGGGTATGCTGAACCAATAATCCATTTCGATAACCTCCGCGCTGAAATTTTTCCGCCGACCCTTCGCAGAGAATTTAAAATGACTCGGAATTTTTATAATAGCCGGATTCGGACAGGGGTTCAATCGTTTGACGGCTGCGCGGAAATCGCTGAGAATATTCGCAGCGAAACCGGAGGTGGGAGCATGGTGGAGGAGTTGAAGGGAGTGCGGGCGCTGGTAACGGGCGCGGGCTCGGGCATCGGGAGGGCGATTGGCTTGCGGCTTTCGCGCGGCGGGTGCCGGGTGGCGGTTTCGGATGTGAAGCCGGAGCGGGTGGAGGAAACCGCGGAGCTGATCCGCAAGGCGGGCGGCGAGGCGCTCAAGATTGTCGCGGATGTGTCGGCGCGGCTGGAGGCGGACCGGATGGTGGCGGAAACGGTCAAGGCCTTTGGCGGACTGGATGTGCTTGTGAACAACGCGGGCGTGAGCAGCGCCGGTTTCCTCGAAGTTGCGCTCGACTCGGAAATAGACCGGGTGCTGGCGGTTAATTTGAAGGCGCTGATGTATGTCACCCGGGCCGCGGCCTCGCATCTTAAAAAGAGCGGCCGGGGTCGGATCATCAACCTCTCCTCGGTCGAGGGCATCCGCGGGTCCGGCCTGCTGCCCATTTACGGCGCGAGCAAGGCCGGCGTGATCGGGCTGACCCGGGCCAACGCGGTCGAGTTCGCCCGGTTTCAGTGCACGGTCAACGCGCTCTGTCCCGGGCCGATCCAGACCGAGATGCTGGCGCCTTTGATCGCGAGCGAGGAGTTGAAACAGAAGATGATCAAGGCCGTGCCCATGCGGCGGCTGGGGACACCGGAGGACATCGCCGGAGTGGTCGCGTTCCTCGCTTCGGAAGAGTCCTCCTTTGTCACCGGCAACTACATTGTCATTGACGGCGGCATGACCGCCAAGTCGTGAAATAAACAATCCCGGGGGAAGCAAATGAAAAAAAATATTCTATGGGCATTGGGTTTGATCCTGTTCCTTTCCGCCGCGGCCATGGGCAAGGAACCGGTGAAACTTCCATCCAACCTCACCGACCCCGGCGAACAGACCGGGCGGAAAGTGGTGATGTTCGTGTTCGGACATTTTGACGACGACTCGGCCATTGCCGGGACGCTCAACATGTATCTGCGATCGGGCTGGCAGGTCCACCAGGTGTGGGTGACCACCGCGGGGATGGACAGCTTCTGGTATGGCACGCAGGAAAGCCGGACTCAAGAGATGCTGGAAGTCGCCAAGTTCACCAAGGTCCCGGCTGAGAACCGGCATCTGATCGGGATCCACGACCGCGAGGCGGTGGCGCATCTGCCCGAGATCGCGGACAAGGTTACGGAGTTGATCGCAAAATACAAACCGAGCGTGGTGTTCACCTGCGCGTATGAGGGCGGGCACTGGGACCATGACTCGAGTTCGCTCGGCGCCTATGTCGCCAGCCGAAGGCTCGCCTTTCCTTTCGAGCGCTACGAGTTCCCGACTTACAACCGCAACGGCCCGAAAATTTTCCCGCTCCAGTTCAATCATTTTCTCGAGAGCTACGGCAAGCCCCAATATGTCCGGCTCGATGACGAAGCCTGGGCCATGCGAAAGAAAGTCCGATACGGCTACAAGAGCCAGTGGTTCCTCATGATGCCCGAGGGCATGATCTACGGCTACCGCCATCTGAGGGGCCGGGGCGAAGCCATCCGCAAAGCGCCCGCCTACGACTACCTCAAGCCGCCGCACGAGGGCACACTCTTCATCCAGGCCAACATCGTGGGCGCCTTGCGCGGAGCGCCGTTCTCGGATTGGCAGAAGGGCGTGTGCGGGATCCCGGAGTTCAGAGATACGAAAGAATGCGGGGCTCAATGATAGCTTTTACGATAATTTGGGGTCTGCGTCATAAAAGTGGGACTTCAGGCGCAACGCGACTCCCAATATTCCTCAAAGCGGCCCGAGAGTAAGAGACACCGCGGGCTGATGATGGCATTGGCGCCGGCGACCGACCATTCCATGC
>CAIUDS010000774.1 GCA_903897985.1 uncultured delta proteobacterium | reverse complement strand
GTTGTCGGACAGCTTGATCTGGGACCATGAGATCGCCCTGACCGCGAACCTCGTCCCCTTGTTCGCCGCCCAAAACCGCCACCGGCTGCTCCTGCTCACCAAGTCCGCCAACATCTCCGAATTGGCCAAGCTCGAGCCCACGCCCTCGGTGATCGTGAGCTTCTCGGTCAATGCCGCGGAGGTCTCGGAAAAATACGAGAAAAAATCGGCCCGGCCCAAGGCGCGGCTGATGGCCGCGCAAAGACTCAAGAGCCTGGGCTGGCGCATCCGGCTGCGGGTTGACCCGGTCATCCCGGCGCCGGGCTGGAAGGACTACTACGGCGCCCTGGCCGACGAAATCGCGGCGGTCCAGCCCGAGACCGTGACCCTGGGCTCGCTCCGTTTTTTCCCCACCCTCAAGAACCACGCGCCGAACCCCGAGATCTTTGAACTCGGCGTGGATGAGGGCGACCCGGACGGAAGGATGCGGATCCCGTTTGAGCTCCGGCGAGAAATGTATCAGCATTTGATTTCCCTCCTCAAAATCCCGCGCCTCGGGCTCTGCAAGGAGACCGAAAAAATGCATCAGACGCTCGGCTTGCCCGGCCCGAACCAGTCCTGCAATTGCAGTTACGACTGAGCCGCATCTTGGTCCGCCTTCAGCCGTTCCCGGATCCGCTTCAAGATCTGCTCCTTGATCCCGGCCTCCGCCAGCAACTCGCGAAGGTTCGGAATTTCATTCAGGACCTCCCAGACCAGACGAACCGCCGGCGCCCCCGCGAGCTCCGGGTCCCGGCTCCGCAGCTGAACCACTTCCGCCAGCCGCTTGGCAACCGGCAGGTAGCCCCGGATCTTCCGGAGCAGGTCTTCATTGATCTCCCCGCCCGATTTGGTCTCCTCAATAATCGCCCGCAACAAAACCTGCTTGAGCAGTTCCAGCTCCTGCTCCAACTCCAGCAGCCGATCCCGCTCCGGCCCGCTTTCCCGCTCAGCGCCCGGCATCGCGCTCGTCCAGGCCCAACTCGTAGTGCATAAACCACCAGGGCGGGTCCGGCTCGCTAACCAGCCACCACCATCCGAACTTCACCTGCTTGCTCTCCCGAAACTCGTCCCATAAAACCTTGATCCGCCTCCATCCCAGCCTGATCATTCCATTCCTCCTAGTCTGCGGTTAACGTTGCACGGTGCACGGTTGGAATTCCAACCCTTCAACCTTTCAACTTTTCACCTTTTACACCTTCGCGTTTTGTCCGGCAAAACGCGAGGTCCCCTATATATAGGAAAAGTGTTACATTAAAATTTGCTTAAAATCATCCATAAATGCATGATTATTCGGAGGAATCTAGAAAGTGACAAAAATGGTCACTGTTTGGTTTAACCAAACAGATTCTGACAAAAAATGCGTTTTCCTTTATTATCAGTCGGTTACAAGGTCGGGAAGAATTATTAGAAAAGGGCTAAAATTGTTTGGCTTGGCCAAACGCTTTAGCCTGCCGGCTGCGGCATTATCCGCGGGACTTAATATTCGGCTCGCTTTCGGGTTTCGGTTATTCGCCGCCGGGAGCGGCGGCAGCTTTTTTCCGGGCCGAGCGGAGGTAATAGAGGTAGAGCAGGCCGGAGTATTCGGTGAACCGGGCCTCGGAGTTGTGGAGTTTTTCGAGGGCGCGG
>CAIUDS010000773.1 GCA_903897985.1 uncultured delta proteobacterium | reverse complement strand
GTATGGTAAAACAAAATTTTATTCCAACACGGGAAGCGGCAGACTTGCTAGGAAGCAAGCGGCCCTGGGAAATCCTGCCCATATTGAAAGCCGCAAAGATTCCTAACAAGCGGATCGGTCCATCTGATAACGGCGCGATTTTATGGGACGCGGACGCGGTCAAGCGCTTGGTTGAATTCTTGCGCGGGCAATCGGCTGGGGCGGGCAATGGCTGAAACGGGCCATAGCCCTGAATTGATCCAGGCCAACGCCCGGCTTAAGCAGGGGCAAAAGGCCCAGGCCGGAGCATCCCCACAACCGGAGTCCAGGCCCGCGCCGGTCGAGGTCGGGCAAGAAGAAGACTGGACTTGCGAGGCCGAAAAAGCCTTGCCGAAAATTCCAGCCGGAGAGTATCAAGCCCTGGTCATTCAATCCAAAAAGAAGACTTACCGATTCAATCGGAAGGAAAGGGAAAAAATAGAATTTCGATTTAAGATATTCAGCGGTGAATTTGACGGCATTGAACTGCGCGGCTATTGCCCTTATTACAAAAAGGCCGGAACCTCTACCAAACTATACCGATGGGCCGTTCTTGCAATGGGCGCACGGGCAGATAGAATCTCGCCGCTCCCTTTTCGTGGCAAACTTTTCAAAGTGCTCGTGGATTTTACGCCCAAATTCATTCCAAACACTCACACCCCGGCTCCCAAATCGATTCAGCACAGCGAGGTTATCGAAATCCTTGAACTCTTAGCAGGGGGAAGGCCATGACCAACACCTTCCTTAAGCCTTTACTTACTCTTAAGCCTTCCCCACACCATAGCCACACCCACATCCCCCTTCAGGGGCGAGAAAGACAAGCGGGGCGCGGAAATGCGCGAACGCTTTGGCAAAAATGCGGGCCTCAAAACCCGCCACTAACAACCTTGTCCGGGGGGCCGGTCCACGCGGCCAGCTCCCCGGCAGGGGCGAAATCAAGAATGGCCGGGCCAGCATTCCCGGTCGTTTTCACCAACCCGGCATTACCTCCAAGAACCCTCGCCGTCTGCCGGGGCCTATCATGAACTTTACACGGCGAGAACCTGGGCCTCCGGGATCGGTGGACTTCGCCCGCCGGTCCTGGGGTCCGGGATATAACCTTCAACCTTTAGCGAAGTGAAGGAGATCAAATGAGTGAAGAAAAAACCGGCCGGCTGATTACCGGCCAGATTTTAACCGTCAACGGTCAGTCTATGCTCGTTGAAAGCGCGCCCGATTTGCCGCCCGGGCCCGGATTCAAGAAAAGTCTTCGACAACTTTTCCAGGAATTTGAAAACCGCGTCATGTGGTCCTTCAAATTCGCAACCCTGGACGCAGTGCTCGATTGCCAAAGCACCGTGGAAAGAGTTCAGGGCCAACTCCTTGACCTGCTTTTAAGCGTTGCCAGCTCATGCCTTGATCCGGGACAGGTCGAGCAAGTCCGCGCCGAACTGGAAAAGCAAAAACATCATCTGACTATCCCGCTCCACCTCAAAGAAACCTTGCGGAAAAGTATTGCGGACAAGGAAGCAGAAATCCTGAAACTCCAAGAAAAAATCTACTGAGGAGATGACCATGAAAAACCAAAAAGAGAAAATTCAAGAACTGCTGGATAAAAAAGCTGCCCATGAAAAACCGGTCGAGGTCGAGGCCCAGGCCGAGACCTCGCCACCGGAAACGCCCACGGCCAAACCCGGCCCTGCCTTCCAGACCGTCATTGAAACCCTTATTGAGCCTGTTTTTTGGGCTTGCGGATCGGGGGGCCGGTTCGGGCATATCTCGCAAGTGCAAAATGGGCTTGGAATATTCCAGCATGAATTATTCGCGGCCTTCCTTGAATTGGTTTTGCCAATCGTGGGAGCCGAAAAAACGGCCCAGGTCAAGGATGCCCTGACCACGCAAGCCTATCACCCGCACCTTCCGGCGGCTGAGCTGGCTACGATCAAAGCAAGCATTGCACGGCGGGAGCAGGAACTTTCCAAGCTGAAAAGCAAGGTGGTTGAAAGTTGACAAAAATGAACAAAATCAAACAACTAAAGCCGATTCAAGAGAAATCACTTGAACTCTTGGTTTCGGGGAAATCTATCAGCGAAACGGCGCGGGAACTGAAGATCGGGCGCGGCGCGATTTATGATTGGTTGAACTCCGGCGATTTTTCCAGCGAACTTGATCGGCTCCGGAAACGGCTGAAGGCAGAGGTCCAGGACCAGCTACTTTTTTTGAGCACCAAATCGCTTGACACCCTAGCCGACTGTCTTAAATCCGAGCGCGAAAGTGTGAAGCTGAAGGCGGCGGAAATTTGCCTCAAAGGAATCGGCCTTCTGGACCAAACGCTTCTGGTCGAACTTGGTCGCGGTCAAGAGCAAGTCTTTAGCCATGAGCAGATGGTAGCAGCGGCGGTGGACTTTTTGGAAGGTGAACTGGACACCGCAAAGGACGGCGGTAACGGAAAATGAGCCGCCAACTGATGAGAGAGGGCCTTTTTGGTGAAGAGCAACCGCAACCGCCCACGCTCCGGCGATTGGACACGGGGGAAAAGTCCGAGCTTGAATTTATGGACCTGGCCTCGGAGCTTTTAATCGCGGCCCCTGGGGATCGGGCGGGAATCTTGCGGCGGCTTTTGAACATGGTGGACCATGACCAGGATTGACAGGCTTGCGGGTGTTATACCCGATTGGAATAGCTTGGAATCCCATGATTTTATTGAGCTTCAGGGCGCGGGCATTT
>CAIUDS010000772.1 GCA_903897985.1 uncultured delta proteobacterium | reverse complement strand
TTAAATTCCGCGCTGTGCCGCTTCCGTTTCCCAGCCATGCTTTCCCCCTTTTCTGGACCCAATTTTACCCTCAAAACCTAACTTAACTACCTGTCCAGTTTTTGGGGGGAAGCTCACTTAACCACCAAAGAAAAAAAGCGAATCCTCCTAAATAATATCTTCGGCGTGGACATAGACACCCAGGCGGTGGAAGTGACCAAACTCTCCCTCCTGCTCAAGGTGCTCGAGAACGAGACCGAGGAAACCATCGCCAAACAATTGCGCCTGTTCCAGGAACGCGCCCTGCCCGACCTGTCCAACAACATCAAGTGCGGCAACTCCCTGATCGGAAATGACTTTTACCATAATCAGCAACTCGCAATGTTTGGCGACGATGAGCGCAGAAAAATCAACGCCTTTGATTGGGAATCAGAATTCAAGGAAATCTTTTACCGCAAAGGCGCAAAAGACGCAAAGGAAAATGCAGGATTTGATGTAGTGATTGGCAACCCTCCTTATGGGGCATCATTCGAAAGAGAAACAAGGCATTACTTGGCAGAGAAATATGATGTGCCCATTCCAATAGCAGATTCATTCGTTTTTTTTCTTCTAAAAGCATTCAATCTTCTAAACTCAAGTGGTATCCAAGGCTATATTTTGCCGTCGACATGGCTTTACATGACTTCTTATATTGATACAAGAAAATATATTTTATCTAAGTTATCAGTTAATGAAATAATTCTATTCAGAGAACCTGTTTTTGAAAAAGCAACGGTAGAGACGTGCATTGAAATCATTCAAAAGAAAGCAAAAAGTGGGGGGCACTTTCTATTCAAAGAAATACAGGGAAATCCTTCATCCTTAGAGGGTAAAGAAAAACATATAAGCCAAGCGGCAGTTTTATATGATCAAAACTCGAATCTTTTGGTGAAGGAAGAAGATTCATCTAGCAAATTATTTTCGAGAATCTCTCATAAAAATCCTAAGCTTGGCGATTTAGCTTTAATTGTATGTGGACTCACTCCCTACAGAAAGGGCAAAGGCTATCCTCGGCAAAGTCAAGAAATAGTAGATAGTCGGTCATTCGATTCAGACAAAAAGCTAAATGACACTTATAGGCAGTATTTGATGGGCCGAGATTTTCATAGGTATAAATTCCAAATCGAAAAGAAACGTTGGATAAGCTATGGGGATTGGCTTGCTGAGCCGCGGCATAAAGCACCTTTTGATGATGCAATTAAGATTGTTGTCAGGCAGACCGCTGATTCTATAATTGCCCATATCGACGAGAGCAAATATTTAAGCCTCAAAAATGTCCATAATCTAAGAATACTATCCCATGGCTTATCCTACAAATATCTTCTCGGCTTATTGAACTCCAAACTTGTTACCTGGTGGTATCAGCGACTGATTCCAGAAAAGGGCAGAGTTTTTGCGGAGGTAAAAGTTATAAATTTAGAAAAGCTGCCCATTGCCGCCATAAATTTGGCAAACCCCAATGAAAAGTCCCTGCACGACAAGATGGTGGAACTGGTTTCACAGATGCTGGACTTGCATAAGCGGCTACCGGGAGCCAAGGCTCCGGATGACCGGGTTCGGCTGGAGCGTGAGATCAAGGCGACCGATGATGAGATTGATCGGCTGGTATATGAATTGTATGACTTGACGACGGATGAAATCGCCCTAGTGGATGGCGAAAGGAGCTAACCGAGTGAGAAAAAGATTATTGTTTAGACTGGTCCTTCCGCTACTGATGGCATTCGGCTTAAGCTTATATTTCCATACGATTTGTCAAGCCGGTGGCTTTTTCATTAATCTAGCAGCCACGTTTGTCGGCATTTTAATCACGGTCTTTTATGTAGATTGGATTATTAAGAAGCGCGAGAATGAGAAATGGCTTGCAACTGACAAGCGAATAGCTGATCGTCTTAGGAATTTAATCAACGCGACAGTTAGCGGCATAAGGAGTGCTCTTGGATTTAGTGCAGACATTTTAAACGAAAGTATTCTTCAAACCTTAGATCCAATCGCAATCCATAATGAGATGATGAGGGTTGCTGAAAATGTGATAGCACCTGTTGTTAATCAGCGCGTTAACGCCCTGGACCAAAGAGGTTGGAAATCCCTAGTAATGCAGAATACCAATGCTCATAACGGAGTTCTGAATTTCTTGAATATATTCCAAACGCGACTAAGCCCTCAGCAGATCACAGACCTCCTTGATTTGCAGGAAGCACTGGCAAAAACCCTCTTTTTCTATCAGGTATTCCCCGATCTGGCTGGTGTTCCTAAAGAGGAGCTTCCCCAAATGAATAACCCGCCAGAAGAACTTCAAAAAGGGTTTTGCGAAGGCACCGCGAGAGATATAAAGGAAATCCTCACGTTGGCAAAAAAACTCAGTCAATCTTTGAGCTAGAATCTCTAAAACTTGTTGCCGCTGTCAAATCTTGCCTTTTTCCTTCTCCGCCCAAATAATGATTGAATTCTCCGCGTTCATCTGCGTGCATCCGCGAGCAGGCGGGGTCAGGTCTAAACATTACGAGCAGGCGGGGTCAGGTCTAAACATTAAACATATGGTCAGTGAAATTCCCGAAATCCGAATGCCGAATTATCCGCGTTCATTCCTACTTCGCTCGGATTACCGAGCTCCGAAGGACAGGCTGCGTCCATCTGCGGATAAATCAAGATTGAATTCTTCGCGTTCTTCGCGTTCTTCGCGTTCTTTGCGGTGAGGAAACAGTTGTTAGTTGATAGCGGTTGGTGGTTAGTGAAATTCCCGAATTCCCAACCCCAAACTTCTCTGTGCTCTCAGTGTCATCGGTGGATGAATTTCCTTGGTGTCTTTTGTGTCTTTGTGGTTTAGTTAAGATTTGGCAGGCTGGAAGCCTGCACCACAAGGGTCTTTGACCCTTGACCCATATTTCATTCTCCGCGGCCTCCGCGTCTCGGCGGTGAGATCAAGGTTCCGCGTTCCCGAATTCCCAACCCCTGACCCCACTCGTCCTCTGTAGCTTTAGCGAAGGAGGAAACCCCTAACCCCCGAACTTCGTTGTTCCCAAAGCCTAGATCTGCACGAGGACCTTCATCTCGGAGCTGGGGAAACGGACGCGGGAGATTTCCGAGGGGAATTCTTCGAGGGGGATGATGGAGGTGATGAGGGAGTGGAAGTCGAACAGGTCGGAGGTGATGATGTCGAGCGCGGCCTCGAATTCCTCGAAATAACTGAAGCTGGCGAGCAGTTCGAGTTCCTTGCTCAGGCAGGTCATGGAGTTGATCGGGACCGGCTCCCAGGACAAGGACGCCATGACCACCTTGCCGCCGGGTTTCGGCTTGGGGACCTGCTCGATCTGGAACCCTTTTTCCAAACCCTTCCATACTGCCGCTTTCTATGGATGCTCTTTTTTAGAGATAGTCAGGGGTCAGTACCCCGGCCGGCGCCGGCGCGATGGGCCGGGGGAAATCATCGTTGCATTCCCTTGCCAGTTCCGCGGCCTCCTTGCTGATCGCCGGGTCCGCGCCGTCCGCCTCGCCGTCCTGGCCAAACAGACCCCGCCCGAGTGATAAAGCCCCTGGGCCGAAGGGGGCTTATGGCATGGGTATTAACACGGTCGCTTCTCTCAACCGTGGATAATTTGATCCAGCTTCTCCCCTTCAACATCGGTGTTGATCTGAATCCATAGCGGCAGATGGTCGGAAATCTGGAAGGTGAAATATTGATTGTTTTGCTGAACACCGGGATATAATTTTGACCAATCCCCTTGATAAAAATCCAATACCCCGCCGGCTTTGGTGAAGCTTTTCGGATAAATCGGCAGGTGCAAAATTTGGTCATAGCGTTTGTTCTGTTCCAGATTGGAACCCAGGTCCGGTTTGCATAACTGCTCCGGCAGCTGCAGCCCTTTGGCGGTGACGGCTTTGAACAGGTCGCCTTGCAGGTCCGGAATGTTGAAGTCGCCCACCACCAGGATGTCCTTGTCAGTGAAATTTTTTTCGTTCTTTCTTTGGTCAACCCAGTCGGCGAGCATCGCCAGCTCCTTGATCCGCGCTTTTTCGTCGCTGCCCCAGCGGATATGCGCGCTGATGATCACGAAATCAAAACTGCCGGCGCGAAAGGATGCCACATAGGGAGGCCGCCACCAGGTGATCTCCGACACATATTCTCCGGTGGCTTGGTTTTTTTTGCGAGGAGGGTTCGCGCCGGAAGCCAGACCGTTAAAAACCACGGCGCGTTTATCATAAAGGTAAGCAATCCGCTCGCGGTTACCCCCGGCATCCATGATAAAATCCGAATAGACCACCTTCCAATAATCACCCAGATACTCCAAAGTCTGCTCCAGGTCCGAAAGATTGTCTCTTAATTCGATCACGGCAATCAGATCGAATTGGCCCAGGATCTCGGCGATATAATGCAGGGATTCCTTTCTCCGGGGCACTTTCCCGAACTCCCGGATGTTCCAGGTCGCAAGGTTGATGCTCTCGTCCAGCTTGGACGAAGGAATTTTCGCTTTCGCGATCCGGTTCTGCAATTCCAAAATACCCTGCGCAAGTTCCTTGTCAATTTGGCCATGATTCATCGTCCCGCCCTCCTGTATTTTTTAATAATTATAGGAATTAATAGAAATTTGTCAAATTATAAGCATCGCGTTAGGATTGGTATAAGAGTTGAGGACCACATACCGGCTATCCACTAAGTGGATTGCCAATAAGTTAATTTCCTGGGCTATAGATTTTCGGGCGGGTCCGGGCGCCAGCGGCGGTCATTTTTACTTTTTCAATTTGGCCGCGGCGTCCATGCTCGCCCGGATCAATTCCTTGAGCTGCTCCGCGATTTTGGGTTCCTTGAGCGAGTCGTCGGGATTGAACGCGGTGTCGCCGTTTCCGACCAGGACCTGGGGTTGAGGGAGAATCAGGGCATTGACAGAGGTCAGGCACAGACGCAGGGCGAACTGTCCGCGGATGGTCCCGAGGCCGCCGCTGGACGCCCCGAAAATGGCCGCGACCTTTCCGTCCAGGGAATTCTTTCCGCGCGAGATCCAGTCAATGGCGTTCTTGAGTCCGCCGGGGATGGAATAGTTGTATTCGGGGGACGCGATCAGGAGCAGGTCCGCGGCCTCGACCTGGTCCTTGAGTTTTTGCACCATGGGCGGGAAGCCCTTGACCTGGACATCATAGTTGTAAACGGGCAAATCCACCGCGCTAAAATCCGGGTCCGCGATCTCGCCGCCCAGTTCGCGCGCGAATTTCACCGCGATTTTGAGCAGCTTCCGGTTGAACGACCCTTCCCTTAAACTGCCGCAAATGCCAAATACTTTCATGCCTGCCACATACCCTTCCGCTTGAGAGCGTTTAATTGTTAGATGCCGGTTCACCCCCAAAAAGATTTGCCGAAAGCGCATCCGAAAGGGGAACGGGTAAAGGCCGGCTTTGACGAACTTGGCGGTTTGCGATAAATTGATTTAGAGGAAAACATTTCAAACCTAGGAGGGAAGGCAATGGCGCAAAATTTTACAATCGGAGAAGTGGTGAGATACGGATGGGACACCACCATGAAAAATCTCGGGTTCCTGATCGCGGTGATGGTAGTGAGCTTCGCCATCACCGGCATTCCCAACGCGATCGCCCAGGGGTTGACCAAGGACCATGCCTTGTTGGCGGCGCCGTTCTCGCTCGTCGCGGCAGTGCTGCAAATCATCATCGAGATCGGCTTGATCAAAATCGCCTTGAAGATCCACGACGGCCAGAAACCGGAGTTCGGAGACCTCTTCTCCGGCATCAACCAGTTCTTCCGGTTCCTGTTAGGCTCCATCCTCGTCGGCCTGATCGTGCTGGGCGGGCTAATCCTGCTGATCGTCCCCGGCATCATCTGGGCGCTCAAATACCAGTTCATCCTCTATTTTATCGTTGACAAACAATGCGGGGTGATGGAAGCCCTCCATAAAAGCGGCGAAATCACTCAGGGCAAGAAATGGGACCTGTTCTTGCTGGCTCTGGCGCTTTTGGGAGTCAACCTGCTCGGCATGTGTGCCTGCTTCGTGGGACTCTTGATCAGCATCCCGGTGACCTTCATGGCCCTGGTCTATGTCTATCGCAAGCTGGGCGGAGAGCTGGCGGCCGCGGCCGGGCCGGTGATGGAAATCCCGCCGGCGCTTTGAAAAGGTCGAGCCCCCGCTCCCCTCTGCGGGGATGGATTTATGGAGGGCAAAAATTATGAGCAAAGTTGAAAAAGCGGCTCACCTTTTCAAGCAGGGCTTTTCCTGCTCGCAGGCCGTGCTGGCGGCGTGCGGGGAGGGGTTGGGGGTTGAGGAGGAAAAGCTTCTGAAAATTTCGAGCGGGTTCGGCGCGGGCATGGGGAGGATGGGCGAGGTCTGCGGCGCGGTCACGGGCGCGTTCATGGCGATCGGTCTGAAGCACGGCCGGGGCAAACTCGAGGACCAGGCGGCCAAGGAAAAAACCCAACAACTGGTCTCGGAATTCGCAAAAAGATTCAAGGCCCGCCACCGCACCGTCATTTGCCGCGACTTGCTCGGATGCGATTTGAGCACGGCCGCGGGGATCAAGATCGCCCTGGAAAAAAATCTGTTCACGACTTTGTGTCCCAAGTTCGTCTCGTCGGCCGCGGAGATCCTCGGCGAAATCATGGAGTAGTTGATCAGATGATATTACTCGGAGCACCAAATAGTTTACACCTATCAATGAATTTGTTAGAAATTCTAAGGGAAACTGGATGCCCGCTTTCGCGGGCATGACAGCATGGTAGCTTTTCATCTGTCATTCCCGCGCAAGCGGGAATCCAGGTTGCAGTAAGGGTCATTTATTAAGTGCTCCGAGTAAGAATTTGATAGATAACGGCGCGATTCTTTCGGGAGTTCCGTATAAACCGATCAACCGTTTCTCGCTTTCGCCGCTCTCGATTACAATATAGCCCATGAGGAAAGCCGCTCCCCTTCTGATCATTCTGGCGCTGGCGCTGTTGATCCGGGTGGCCGCGGTCTGGGAGTTCAAGAAATTTCCGGTGTTCGAGCATCCGCAGTTGGACGAGATGGAATATGACGGATGGGCCAAGGAAATCTCCGAGGGGATCATCCTCCGGACCTATGTCCCGCTCCATTCGCCCGGATACCCCTTTTTTCTCGCTTTCAGTCACAAGTTCCTGCCCCAGCCTTACCTTGCCGGCCGGCTGCTTCAATCCCTGATCTCAACCCTCAATGTCCTCCTGATTTTCCTGATCGCGCGCAAAATTTTCGGCCGCCCGGCCGCCTTGCTCTCCGCGTTGCTGGCCGCGTGGTTCTGGCCCATGGTTTATTTCCAGACCCGGCTGCTCCCTCCCACTCTCAACATATTCTTTCTGCTTTTGAGCGTGCTCCTGATTTTGCAGCAGGAAAAGCATTCGCCGGTCTGGACCTTCGGCTCGGGCCTTTCTTTGAGCCTGGCCGGCATGTTCTGGCCGCTGGTGCTGAGCGTTTTTCCGGGATTCCTGCTCTGGCTCGGCCTCAGCCGCGGCTGGAAAAAAGCGGCCGTCCTCATTCCGGCTTTCCTGCTCGGGCTGTTGCTGGCCCTGGCCCCGCTCGCCTGGCAGAACTATTATGCCGAGCAAGACCTGGTGGTGGCGCAGAAAAATTTCGGGCTGAACTTTTACCTGGGCAACAACCCGGACTCGCCCGGCATTCCCTATCTGCGTCCCGCGGGCGGATGGGACCGTTTGCAGGCGCGGTCGGTGCTCGAGGCCGGCGCGGAAAAACCGAGCGCGCAAAACCGCTATTACCTGGAGCAGTGGCAAAGTTGGGTGGAATCGCATCCGGGGTCCTGGCTCAATCTCCTGACCCGCAAGATCCCTACGTTTCAAGCCATAATTTTAGGCACGCTCATTACTTCCTCTTCGTGGCTCATTCTTGCCTTCTGGCCTACCGTGATCGGCGCCATTGTGTCGCTGTTCGTGCTCGCGCTTGGCGAAATCATCCAGTCTCCGCGATATTACGAATATATTTCGCGGC
>CAIUDS010000771.1 GCA_903897985.1 uncultured delta proteobacterium | reverse complement strand
GGAGCAGATGCGCGAGATCGCGCGGGAGCGCTGGGACAAGAAGCTGGTGTTCTGGGCGACCAATGTCAAGCCCGGGAACCCGAACGCTATCTGCACCTGCTGCGACTGCTGCTGTCATTTCCTCGAGTCGGTCAACCATTACGGAGGCATGGCCTCGATCACCCCGCCGCGCGTATTGGCTTCCTTTGACGCGTCGCTTTGCGACCATTGCGGCAAATGCGTCAAAGCCTGCAACACCCACGCCCACACCCTGGAGAACAAGAAGCATTCCTTCAACCCGGCCAACTGTCTCGGCTGCGGCCTGTGCGTCGAGACCTGCAAACCCGCGGCGATCAAAATGCTGGACAACCCGGCCTACCGCACTCCCTTTTCCGGCTATAAGTCACTCGTGCTCAAGGCCGTGACTTTCATAACCTGGAAGAAGCTGGTGCAGAAGGTGGCCGGATAAGGAAAAGAGGATACGAGGATAGGAGGATACGAGGATAGGCTAATCCGCAGATTCCTCCTTCTTTCCCTGCAAACTTCGGATATAGGCATTCATAGATCTCTCAAGCAATCGCCCTTTCTTGTAAAGTTCGTCGAAAATACTTTGGCTGATATACGCCTCGTCCAGCGCGGCATACAGATGATCCAGCACCTCATTCAAGGAACCCCGGGACATCCTCAGAAATTGAATTTCCGACTGGTAATGGTACCGGCCATGCCCCTCGGCGATGTTGGCGGTTATAGAAACCGCGGCTTTTTGGATTTGGGAGATGAGATTAAATTGCTCGTGCTTTGGAAATTTTTTGGAAATGGAATAAATTTCTTTGCGGAACTCTCTGGCCGTTTGCCAGATTCTCAGGTTTTCAAATCTGGTATACATACCTTTCATAATATTCTATCATTTTTGATACGGTTTATAAAGCTCATCGTGCGCATCAAAAGACCTTATCCTCCTATCCTCTTATCCTCCTATCCTCTGCCCCACCACCTTGACTTTTCCGCCGTAACTATATAACTTACTAGGCAATTTTATGAGGGAAATGCTATGATCGAATTGAAAGGGAAAGCGGGAGAAGCGGTCCAACTTGAAGCCGGGCAGAGCGGTTTTGACCTGCTCAAGAAGACCGGGGCCAAGGGCATGATCGCGCTAAAGCTCAACGGCAAGTTGCAGGACCTGGCTGCGGCCATCACCGAGCCGGGAGAGTTCGAACTGATAGGCCTCAAAACTCCGGAGGGCGAGGAAATCCTGCGTCATTCCACTTCCCATATCATGGCCGACGCGGTCCAGAAACTTTTCCCCTCGGCCAAGGTCACCATCGGCCCGGCCATTGAAAACGGGTTCTACTATGACTTCGACTACCCGCCGGGGTTCAAGGAAGAGGATCTCGCGGCGATCGAAGCGAAGATGAAGGAGATCGTCAAGAGCGATGTCCGGTTCGCGCGCTCGGAAATGAAGCGGGAGGACGCGGTAAAACTGTTCGAGCAAAAGGGCGAGAAATACAAGGTCGAGTTGATTAACGATCTCCCGGAAGGATCGGTCATTTTCATTTATCAGTCCGGCGATTTCGTGGACCTCTGCCGCGGCCCGCACATCCCCTCGACTCGATATGTCAAAGCCTACAAGCTCGTGAGCGTCGCCGGGGCCTATTGGCGGGGCAACGAAAAGAACCCGCAGCTCCAGCGCATCTACGGCACCGCGTTCGCGGACCAGGAAGCGTTGGACGCTTACCTCCAGCGGCTGGAAGAGGCGAAAAAGCGGGACCACCGGAGACTCGGGCCGCAGCTCGGGCTGTTCACGCTGGACGACGCGGTCGGCTCGGGCCTGGTGCTGTGGAAACCCAAAGGGACCATCATCCGCAACGAACTCCAGAAGTTCATCTCCGAGCATTTGCGCCGGCAGGGCTATTCGCAGGTCTGTACGCCCCATATCGGCCGGCTCGGACTCTACAAGACCTCCGGCCACTATCCCTACTACCGCGAGAGCCAGTTTCCGCCCATCATCGAGAAGGATTTCTTCGCGGACAAAGTCGCGGAAGGCTGCACCTGCGCGCAACTCGCGAACCTGATGGAGAACGGCGAGATAGACGGGTACCTGCTCAAGCCCATGAACTGTCCCATGCACATCAAGATTTTCGCCTCCGACCACCACAGCTACCGCGACCTGCCGGTCCGGCTGGCCGAGTTCGGAACGGTCTATCGCTGGGAGAAGTCCGGCGAGCTCGGGGGCATGACCCGCGTGCGCGGCTTCACGCAGGACGACGCGCATTTGTTTGTAACCGAGGACCAGCTCCCCGCGGAGATCGAGGGCTGTCTCGAGTTGGTCAAGATCGTGCTCACCACTTTGGGCATCTCCGAGTACCGGGTCCGGGTGGGCTTGCGCGAGCCGGACAGCAACAAATATGCGGGCACTCCCGAGCAATGGGACAAGGCGGAAAAGGCCTGCCTGGACGCGGCCAAAACCTTGGGCGTGGCTTTCACCGCGGAACCCGGAGACGCCGTGTTCTACGGACCCAAGATAGATTTCGTGGTCAAGGATGTGATCGGACGCGAGTGGCAGCTCGGCACCGTCCAGGTGGACTACCAGCTCCCGCAGCGTTTCGATCTTTCCTATACCGGCGCGGACAACAAGCCCCACCGGCCGGTCATGATCCACCGCGCCCCGTTCGGCTCGATGGAAAGATTTGTCGGCGTGCTGATCGAGCATTTTGCCGGAGCTTTTCCGCTCTGGCTGTCCCCGGTCCAGGTGGCGGTGCTCTCAATCAGCGAGAAATTCGAGGCTTATGCCGTCGAGGTCACCGATGCGCTCAAGATCGCGGGTATCCGCGCCGAGTCGGACCTGAGCGCGGAAAAGATCGGGGCCAAGATCCGTTCGGCCACCCTGGCCAAGGCGCCCTACATGCTGGTGGTCGGGCAACGCGAGCAGGCCGAGCGTGCGGTCTCGGTGCGGACCCGGACCGGCGGCGACCAGGGTTCCATGCCGTTGGAAGCTTTTATCAAGCGCTGTGGCGAGGAAATCGCGAGCCGCAGTTTGACCATCGGCTCATCCGCTTGAGTTCGCCTTGACAGGAAACCCCGGTGTGCTAGAATACAACACGATTTTTGTTTGACGGAAAGGAAATTTGAGGCCCGGATTCTGAGCGTAGCGATGATTCCGGAAAGAGGCAGGCAATTGACAAGGAGGCAAGTTCCATAAACCAGAAACCGATTTACCGGGTGAATTGGCAGATTAGGGTGCCGCGCGTGCTGGTGATTGACGAGGAAGGAAGAAAAGTAGGCATCATGCTCTCAAAGGACGCGATCATGCTGGCGGAGGAGCGGGGCCTGGATTTGGTGGAAGTGGGAGAAGGCGCGGACCCGCCCGTATGCAAGGTGATGGATTACGGGAAATTCCTCTACCAGAAGCACAAGCAGGAAAAAGAGGCTAAGAAGAAGAGCGCGGGCCAGAGACCGATCAAAGAAATCAAGATCGGGATCAAGACCGAAGACCATGACCTTCAGACCAAGCTTCGGCATATCCGCGAGTTTTTAGAGCGAGGAAGTAAAACCAAGATTATTGTGATGTACCGGGGACGAGAAATGGCCCACCCGGAACTGGGCCGCGAACTCTTGCAGCGCGTGATCCAGGAGTTGGCGGATTTCGGCGCGGTCGAATTCATCCCGAAACAGGAAGGACGTAATTTGGTGACCCTGATCGGGCCGCACAGCAAGCAGGAGTTGGAAAGGATCCGCAAACTGAAAGAGGCGGAAAAGCAGATGAAGCCGGGGCAGACATCCCCGGTCCCCGCGCAAGCAGCGAGCCCGCCGGCGCAGTCGGCGCGGCCCGCCCCGGCGGGAGCTGTAACGGAGGAGGACAAGAAAATTGGCTAAACATAAAATCAAGACCAATCGTAGCGCGGCCAAGCGCTTCAAGAAGACCGGCAAGGGCAAGATCAAGTTCCACCGAGCCGGCCGCAAGCATTTGCTGGCCAAGAAGAGCAGCAAGCGCAAACGGAGCCTGCGCAAAACCGCGATCATTTCCGGGACGGACATCCGTCGGATTCGGCGGGCGCTTCCCAATCTGTAAATAGAAGGAGCGGAACATGACCAGGGCAAGAGGGATACCTGCGAGCAGGAGGAAACGGAAAAAGGTCCTGAATTCAGCCAAGGGCTACTTCGGGATGAGGAAAAACGCGATCAAGATCGCGCGCAACCAGGTCCGGCGCGCTTTGCGCTCGACCTACCGCGGGCGCAAGGAACGGAAACGCGAGTTCCGGAGTTTGTGGATCATGCGCATCAATGCCGCGGTCAGGAATTACGGACTCAGCTACAGCGATTTCATCCACGGTTTGAAACAAAGCCAGATCGAACTGGACCGCAAGATTTTGGCCGACCTGGCCGTGGCCGATCCCCGCGGGTTCGAGGCGGTGGTCGAGAAAGTCAAAGCGGCGCTCTCGTCCTGAGTTCCGAGCCGGAGATTTTGAACAGTGATTAACGGGGCCATCAACGATTTGGCCAAGGCTAGGCAGGAACTCGCCTCGGCGCAATCCCTTGAACAGTTGGAGCAGATCCGCGTCTCCTATCTGGGGAGAAAGGGTTTGCTCACCGAAAAACTCAGTTCCATCAAGGACCTCCCGCCGGAGGACCGCCGCGCCGCGGGCCAGGAACTAAACCGGATCAAACGCGAGTTGGAGGGACTGCTCGAGAGCCGGCAGGCCGAGCTGGGCAAGGATGCGGAGGAAAAAGATCGGCAGCAGAAAATAGATGTCACGCTTCCGGGTTTCGGGACCGAGCGCGGCAGCCGCCATCCGGTCAGCATCATCCTCGAGGAAATCGTGGACATTTTCGAGGGCATGGGTTTCTCGGTTGAGGAAGGCCCGGACGCGGAGACCGACTATTATAATTTCACCGCGCTCAACTTCCCGAAGGACCACCCGGCGCGCGACATGCAAGCCACTTTTTATCTCGAGAGCGGTCTGGTCCTGCGAACCCACACCTCGCCGGTCCAGATCCGCGCCATGACCAAACTCAAACCGCCGCTCCGGGTGATCTGCCCGGGACGGGTCTATCGCTGCGACGCGGATGTCAGCCATTCCCCCATGTTCCACCAGGTCGAGGGGTTCCAGGTTGACCGCCACATCAACTTCGCGCATCTCAAGGGCGTGCTCATGCAATTCCTCAAAGAGTTCTTCGGCGGCGACATCAAAATCCGCTTCCGGCCCAGCTTCTTCCCGTTCACCGAGCCTTCCGCGGAGGTGGACATCGGATGCCTGCTCTGCGGCGGCAAAGGCTGCTCCGCCTGCAAGCAGAGCGGCTGGATGGAGATACTCGGGTCCGGAATGATCCATCCCAATGTCCTCAAAAATGTGGGATACGATCCCGAGCAATGGAGCGGGTTCGCCTTCGGCATAGGCGTGGACCGGCTGGCCATGCTCCGATACAAGATTGACCATATCCGGCTTTTTTACGAGAACGATCTGAGGTTCTTGAAGCAATTTTATTAAAGTTGTGAGCAGGCAAGAGTGCCTGCTCCCCGAAAAAGCAAAATGGAAATTTTATATAGCTGGTTGAAAGATTATCTCGCGGTTGAGCTTCCCGCGCAGGAGGCCGCGGACCTGCTCACCAATATCGGGCTCGAGACCACCGTGGCCGGGGCCATCCCGCAGTCCGCGCTGCAATACCTGGACCAGGTCGTGATCGGCCGGATCGAAAAAATCGAGAAGCATCCCAATGCGGACAAGCTGACCTGCTGCCAGGTGCGGCCGGCGCCGGACGCGGAGCCGCTGCCCATTGTGTGCGGCGCGCCCAACATCAAGGAAGGCGACTTGGTGCCGCTGGCGCTGGTGGGCGCCCGGCTCACGGTCGGGATCTTGAAGGAAAGCATGATCCGGGGGGCCTTGAGCAAGGGCATGATGTGCGCGCCGGACGAGTTGGGACTCGGTTCCGACCATTCCGGGATCATGATCCTGCCCAAGGACGCGCCGCTGGGAAAACCGTTCAAGGATTGGCTCCTGGCCAAGGATGTGGTCTTGACGGTCGAGCCTACCCCCAACCGCGGGGACCTGCTCTGCGTGCTGGGCGTGGCGCGCGAACTCGCGGCCGCAACCGGGACCAAAGTGCGCCTGCCCGAGATCAAGATCGTCGAAGAGCCGAATGTGATCGAGGAAAAGGCGGAGGTCGTTATCGAGGATTATACCGGCTGCCCGAGGTATGTGGCGCGACTGGTTTCGGAAATCAAGATCGGACCGAGTCCGGAATGGATGCAAAAGCGCCTGGAGGCCTCGGGCGCGCGCGCCATCGCGAATGTGGTTGACATCACCAATTATGTCATGCTCGAACTCGGACAGCCCTTGCATGCGTTTGACTACGATTTGCTGCGCAAGGAAAAAATTGTCGTGCGCCGCGCGGCCGAGGGCGAAAAGTTCACCACCCTGGACGGGACCGAACGAACCCTGTCCTCCGAAGTGCTCCTGATCTGCGACGGCGCGGGCCCGGTGGCCGTGGCCGGGATCATGGGCGGGGCCAATTCCGAGGTAAAGGAAACCACGCGCAATATTTTGATCGAGAGCGCGTTTTTCGATCCGGTCACCATCCGCAAAGGCGCGCGCAAACTGGGCATGGAGACCGAGGCCAGCCGGCGCTTCGAGCGCCGGATTGATCCGCTCGGCTGCGACCGGGCCGCGGACCGGGCCGCGCAGCTCATGCAGGAACTCTGCGGCGCCAAGGTGTTAAAGGGCAGGATTGACGCGCGTGAGAAACTGCTTACGCCCGCGCCGATCCTTTTCCGCGTCGGCCAGGTCCCGCGGCTGCTCGGGTTCCCGGTCGAGAACGATGCGCTTCAGGAATATTTCGAGCGGCTCGAGATGAAAGTCGTCCGGAAGAGCGACCAGGAACTCGCGGTAACTCCTCCGGGTCCGCGCGGAGACCTGGCCGCGGAAATAGATTTGATCGAAGAGGTCGCCCGGGTATATGGCTACGAAAAAAATCCCGCGGAACTGCCCGAGTTCCAGATGCAGCCGCTCCACCGCTCCGCCCGCGAACTCATGCGCAAGCGCTGCCGCGACCTGCTCTCCGACCTCGGCTTCTCCGAAGTGATCAACCTCAATTTCTCGTGCGACCAGGACCTGGAAAAATTACAGCTCGAGAAAAACGATCCGCGCCTCCAGGCCGCCAAAATCTCGAATCCCCTGGGCGACAACTGGAGCAAAATGCGCACCAGTCTGATCCCGGGCCTGCTTCAAAACCTTTCCTTCAACTTCGCCCGCCAGCAGGACCAGGTTAAAATTTTCGAGTTCAATAAAATTTTTCTGAGCGCGGAAAAGCCCGGCGAACTGCTCAATGAGCGCGAGATGCTCGCGGGCGTGCTCGCCAGTTCCGGAGCCAAGTCGCTCTGGAATTTGAAATGTCCGGCCGGAGGATTTTACGAGGCGAAGCGGATGGTGGAACAGGTGCTCAATGAACTGCGGTTCTCGGGCGCGAGGATCGAGCCGGCTTCGGATGTTCCCTATCTGCTGCCGGGCAAGACCGCGCGGTTGATGCTGGGCAAGGACCGAGCCGGACAGGTCGGAGAAGTTGACCCGCGCGTGTTAAAAGCCTTCGAGGTGGATTTCCCCGCGTTCGTCTTTGAATTTGACTTGGAACTTCTGCTAAAATATGAACGGAAGCTGAACAAGGCGGTTTTGCCGTCCCGCTTCCCGGCGTCATACCGCGACATCTCGTTCCTGGTGGACGAGGCCATCAGCCACTCGGAGGTCGTGGCGCTGGTCCGGGGGCTGCGGCTGGAACTGCTCGCGGAGACGGCGCTGTTTGACATTTACCGGGGCGAAAAGCTGCCCGCGGGCAAGAAGAGCATGGCGTATCGGATTTGGTACCGGAGCGCGGAGCGGACCCTGACCGATGACGAAGTCAACGCGCTGCATGCGAAGGTGACGACGAAACTGAAGGAGAAATTCGGGGCCGAGATTCGTTAGTGAGGTAGGGGCGTATTGCCATACGCCCGAATCGCAATGACAGGAGGGACCATGACCAAAGCGGAAATCATTGAAAGAGTCTATGAGACCCTGGGCGGGAGCAAGCAGGAAAGCGCCCGGCTGGTGGAACAGGCTTTCGACCTGATCAAGGACGCGCTGGCCGCGGGCGAAGCGGTCAAGATCAGCGGCTTCGGCAAGTTCAATCTCCGCAGCAAGAAATCGCGGCCCGGACGCAACCCGCACACCAAAATCGAGATCATGATCACGCCGCGCCGGGTGGTTACTTTCAAGGCCAGCCATGTGCTCCGCGAACAGGTGAACCGCGGCTGAACGCAGGCGGGCGGTCGTGAAAAAAAACAGCTCCCAACTCCCGGAAATCCCGGACCAGAAATATTTCAAGATCGGCGAAGTCTGCCGGTTGACCGGACTGCCCGCGCACACCCTCCGCTATTGGGAGACCGAGTTCAAGCAGCTTCGACCCGGAAAGTCCCAAACCGGCCAGCGATTGTATCTTAAAAAAGACCTGGACCTGGTGTTCAAGATCAAGCGCCTGCGGTATGAACGCAAATACACCATCGAAGGGGCGCGCAAGGAAATTTCCAGCCGCGCGGAAAAGGTGGAGGCTCCCGATCCGGCTCTCAAAGGCAAGGTTGGCAAAAAGGAGCGCCAGTTGGCGCTCGGGTTCGAGGAAAACCTGTTCAAGGACAAACTGAAGAAGACGCTCAAGGAACTGCGCGAGCTCGAAAAGCACTTGC
>CAIUDS010000770.1 GCA_903897985.1 uncultured delta proteobacterium | reverse complement strand
GGCCGGAGCGGCCCGAATTGGACCTGCCCGGACTTGACCTGGCCCGGGCCGGAGAAATTAAATTTGAAGCGCCGGACCTTCGCCGGTTTCCCGCGCTTAGACTGGGGTTCAGTGCGCTCCGTTTGGGCGGGACCATGCCCGCGGTGATGAACGCGGCCAACGAGGAATCGGTTTCAGCTTTTCTTTCCGGAAAGATCGGCTTTAATATGATTGTGGAAACGGTGGCGCAGGTGATGGAGGAACACAAAAATCTGGAGGCAAGGAATCTGGAAGAAATTTTATCGGCGGATGCCTGGGCCCGGGAGCGGGCGCGGGAGTTGATCCATGTCTAATCCTTTGATCAGTTTCCTCTGGGTGATCATCCCGTTCCTGATCATGCTCGGGTTCCTCATCTTCGTCCACGAGTTCGGACATTTCATCACCGCCAAAATTTTCAAGGTGAAAGTGCTGGCTTTTTCATTCGGCTTCGGCCCCTGGCTGGTCCATAAAAAAGTTGGCGAGACTGAATACGGGATCAAACCTTTTCCGATCGGCGGATCGGTCCGGCTTCTAGGCGACCCGAGCGAGCCGGATGAAGAGACGGGCAAACCGTTGACGCCGGAGGACGAGAAACGGGCGCTGTTTGCGCAGGCGGCGTGGAAGAAGCTGATCATTTTCGGGGCCGGCTCGGCCATGAATGTCTTGATCGCGTTCATGATTGCGCCTTCGGTCTATTGGATCGGGATTGAAAAGTCCTACTTCGATGTTGCCGAGGCGAGGGTAGGAGCGATCCTGCCCGACTCGCCCGCGGACCGGGCGGGCATAAAACCGGGGGACCTGGTCCTGGCGGTCGGCGGCCGGAAGGTAAAAAATTTTCAGCAGATGATGACCACGGAAATGCTCAATCCGGGCAAAGAAATGGCGTATGAACTCCGGCGCGGCGATTCGGTGCTCATAAAAAAGATCAAGCTGGCGGCGTCGAAGGAAGAGGACGCCGGTTATTCGGGAATTTTCATCCCCGGGATTGCGCCGCTGGTGGGCAAAACTCTTGCCGGCGGTCCCGCGGACAAGGCCGGGATCAAGCCGGATGACAAGGTCCTCAGCATCGCCGGACAGCCGGTCCTTTACTGGCATGAAATGACCGGCCTGATCCAGCAGAGCCAGGGAAAAGCCATCGCGCTCGAGGTTCAAAGAGCCAACCAGAAACTGACGCTGAGCCTGACCCCGGAGTATCGCGCCGAGGAAAAGCGGTATTTGATCGGCGTCGAGCAAAAGATTCCGAATGTTTTCGTCAAGTATGGATTTGTGGAAGGACTCGAGGCCGGGTTCAGCGACGCCTATTACTGGTCGGGCCTGACCATCCGGGTGGCGTCAAAATTGTTAAGCTTCCAACTCAGCCGCAAAGCCATCAGCGGCCCGGTCGGCATCGCCGTGGTGACCAAGGCCGCGGCCTCGGCCGGGCTGGCCAGTTTTATCATGCTCCTGGTCATCATCAGCGCCAACCTTGGCATCATCAACCTGGTCCCGATCCCGCCGCTGGACGGGGGACATATTCTGATCACCGCGATTGAAGCGGTGATCCGCCGCAGCCTCAACAAGAAGGTAAAGGAAATAATATTCCAGACCACCTTTATGCTCATGATCGCCTTCATGCTCCTGGTCACTTTCCAGGACCTGGTCCGGTTCCAGCAGCCGATCCTGGAATGGTTCAAGGAACTTGTGAAATCCTTCGGGATAAAATAATGCGGATCCTCGCGATTGACACCGCGACCTTGGCCGGGAGCATTGCGGTCCTCTCGGATGACCAGATCCTCGGCGAGGCCGGCTTCAACCTGGGCCGCAAGCATACCGAGCGGCTGCTCCCGGAAATGGACTGGCTGTTCTCGCGGCTTTCGCTCGAGCCCAAAATGATCGAAGGCATCGCCGTGGGCATCGGTCCCGGATCGTTCACCGGCGTGCGGGTGGGACTGGCCACGGCCAAAGGCCTGGCCGCGGGGCTGGCCGCGCCTATTGTGGGCATCTCCAGCCTGGACGCGCTCGCTCACGCGGTCCGGTTTTATCCCGGGCCGATCCTGGCGCTCCTGGACGCCCGCAAGGGCGAACTCTTTGCCCGGTTTTACTCGGGTGGAAATTCTTTCTCGGCCGCGGGCGAGCCCATGGTGCTTCTGCCGGAAAAACTCGCGGCCCTGATCCCGGCTCATACCCTGGCCGTGGGCGAAGGCTGCCGGATTTACCCGGAGGTTCTGAAAGCCAAGGCGGATTATGCCGGATTTGAATTCGATTACCCGCGCGCGGGCATCGTGGGAAAGCTGGGGCTGGAGCGGCTCCAAAAGGGGGAACGGGACTCGCTGGAATCGTTGGTCCCGGTCTATCTGCGGCCGAGCGACGCCGAGTTCAAAAAGCAGGAGGTCTCGTGACATGCTGATCATAGCCGAGCGGATCAACGCCAGCCGGAATCCGATCAAGGAAGCGCTCATCCACAAGAGTGAGCAATTTTTTCTCGATGAGGTCAAGGCG
>CAIUDS010000769.1 GCA_903897985.1 uncultured delta proteobacterium | reverse complement strand
TATGCACATCCACCGGGCCGTTGCCCTGGCACTTGGGACAAAGCCCGGCATGGATGGCCTGAACCTGTTTCTGGACCAGGTCCGCGGGCAACTGATCGGCCAGGGCAAGGTAAATACCGTTTTGCTCGCACCGGGCGTTGCAAAAACGCAACTCGCCCTGCTTCCTGCCTCCCAAAATAATCGTGCTGCCGCAATAGGAACATTTGGCCATCTCAATCCCCCTTGCTATTTTTCGCTTCCGGGTACTTTGACCGATATGGTGATATTTTAGGTGTTCCAGTCGCTGCCTGCAACCGGGCGGGTGGTTGAGCAAAATAGGTGACTGTCCCCAAGGGACAGTCACCTATTTAGAGTGGCTGCGGCCCGAATTGAAATAAAATTCTTTGCGCTCTTTGCGTTTTGCGTTGAGATCAAGGTTCCGGGTTCCCGAATTCCGAACCCCGAATACGGCCCGAGCCGTTGACAATTGGCGGATTCCTGTTAAAGAATCAAGGGGAGGACATTTGAAACTATCGAGCAAACACTGGGTGATTATGTTGGCGGCGCCGCTGATGGTGGCGGTGGACCAGGCGGCCAAATTTCTGGTCCACTCGCGGATGCAGCCGTTTGACACGATCACGGTCATTCCCGGGTATCTGAATTTTTATTACCTCCGGAATTCCGGCCTGATCTTCGGGCTGTTCACGCGCGAGCTGGCCGGGATCAGCACCTGGGTCTATCTGGGAATCAACCTGGTGGCGCTGGGGATCATCATCCATCTATTTTTCCGGAGCGAGGACCGGGCGGTGCTTTTGCCGTTGGCCTTGAGCCTGGTTCTGGCCGGGGCGCTGGGCAACCTGATTGACCGGCTCCACTGGGGATATGTGGTGGATTTCATCCATATGTTTTATATAAGCAAGTCGCCGCCCGGGCATTTGCATTCCTGGGCCATTTACAATGTCGCGGACCTCTGCATCACCTTCGGCATCGGGCTGTTGCTCATTGATTCCTTCCGGCCCCGGCGCGCCCAGTGAAAGTTCGAGCATTTTCCCAACCTTTACTTGCGCGGAAAGTTATGTTAATTTCGAGAAGCTCGTTGGGATGATTGCGACTTCCGCCTTCGCCAAGGCTACGGAGGACAAGAAAGTCGCCCGCACAGAGATGAAGGAGATCTGATATGACAAAAATAGCGGTGATTATCGGGAGCGACTCGGACTTGGAGTTGATCCAGGTGTGCCTGGACCAGCTTGAGGAATTTAAGATTGATTATGAACTCCGGATTTTGAGCGCGCACCGGACGCCGGAGGCATTGAGCAAGTATGTGGCGGGCCTGGAGCAAAAGGGGTTTAAGCTGGTGATCGCGGCCGCGGGCTTGGCCGCGCACCTGGCCGGAGTGGTCGCGAGCCAGACGCTTTTGCCGGTGATCGGGGTCCCGATGGGCGGGCTGGCCGGCGGTTTGGACGCGCTCCTCAGCATGGCCCAGATGCCGGGCGGGATCCCGGTCGGGACCATGGCCGTGGGCAAGCCGGGCGCGAAGAATTCCGCGATCTTCGCGGCGCGGATCTTGGCGCTGAACGATCCCGCGCTCAAGGCGCGGCTGAAGAAGTTCTCGCAAAAAATGAAAACCGACCTGAAAGCCAAGGAAAAGAAAATCCTGGAGCGGAAAAAGCAGCCGTCATGAAAATGCTTCCCGGCTGTATCCCCTGCCTGGTCAAAATGGCGATCACCACGGCCCGCATCGGCGGCGGGGACGAGCGGCAAATACATTCGAGCGCCAAACAGGCCATGCGCATCCTTTGCGCGGGGGATTTCTCCCGGCCCGCCCCGTATTTTTCCGCGCCCATCCTGCGCGCAGTCGAGCGCGTGATCAAGCAGCGCGATCCGTTCCGGAAAGCCAAGCGGTCGAGCAACCGGGCCGGGATCAAGCTGGCGGACGAGTTGGGGCGGCCCTATATCCGGAAGGCGCGGAGTCAAAAGGATCGGGTTTTCCGGGCGCTCCGCGCGGCGATTGCGGGGAACATCGCGGATTCCGCGGTGGTCCCGGACCTGGAGGGCCGGATTGAGGACAAGCTAAGAGAGGCGTTCTCTTTGAAATTTTCCTGGCAGGACTTTGACCGGTTCTGGAAAAAACTCGGCAAGGCCACACATATATTATATATATGCGACAATGCCGGGGAGATCGCCTTTGACCGGCTGCTGATCGAGGAACTGAGCCGGATGGGCAAAAAGGTTGCGGTGGCGGTGAAGTCGGGCCCGGCTTTGAACGACGCGCTGCTCGCGGACGCGCGAGAGGTTGGGCTGGACCGGATCGAGGGAGTGCGGCTGCTCGAGACCGGCCAGGCCATGATGGGGGTTGACCTCGTGAGCGCGAGCGGGGAATTCAATAGCGCCTTCCGAAAAGCCGACCTGGTCCTGGCCAAAGGGCAGGCCAATTTCGAATGCCTGGCGGGCAAGGGCGGCAAGATTTTTCTCTTGACCTTGATCAAGTGCCAGGCGTTGGAAGAGGCGCTGGGGTTGAAAAAAGGCAGCGCCATTTTCGCGTCGGGGGAGACGATCATTGCCAAAACGCATATCGGTTGACGGGCGCAACTTTGCCCAAGCGGTTGCGCAGGCCGCGGAGGTTCTGCAAGCCGGCGGGGTGATCGCGTATCCGACCGAGACGGTCTAT
>CAIUDS010000768.1 GCA_903897985.1 uncultured delta proteobacterium | reverse complement strand
TGGGCGGGGTTGCCCGGCCGGCGCTCGTGCTCTATTGGGCCGGGGCGATGCGCATCTCCAGCCCGTACGCCTTGACTGGTGTCTCTCCCGCCGCCGTGACCCCTATCGTATTCGGCTGGCTGCCCGGCAGGGCGGACGCGGGCACGTCGTATGTTGCGAGCACCACGCCGTCGCCGTCGGGCCTCACGGATCGGAACTCGCACTTTGTCTGGTTCACCGTGACGGTCGGGGCCGGAGCCTGTGCCATGATCATCTGGGGAGGCTATATCAATGGTTTCGGCACTAACAGCGGCGGGGTTTACTGGCCCTGAGCAGCGGTGCTCGGTTAACGGTGAACGGTTACCGGCAGGGTCAACCGTGCAACGGTTTGTGGTGTACCGTTAACCGTTCACCGCATTCAGTGAATCACAATCGGCTGCTTCGACCAGTAGTCGCACTTTTGTTGAATGCTTTCCTTGCCTGGATGGGTCGGGGCATTGAGGTAAACCATCGAGCGCGAGATTGTCGAGTAAGGCTTCCAGTCCGGCAAGCCGGGACCCGCGGGGTCCCCGGTCTTGGCGAAGTTGGCCCAGTAGGCCATCATGGTTTCGGAAAGCTCCGCCGCTTTCTTTTCCTGCCCGCCCGAGTAGAGCAGGCTCATGGGCAGGACATCATAATTCCCGAACACCAGCGGCACCTCCATCGCGTGCGCCGCGCCGATCATCCTCGGGAAGATGATGTCGTCGAAATCGAACCGGTAATAAAAACTCGGCTCGAACGCGCTCGCGGCCGCCGCGGCGCGGAAGGTCGGGCAGCCGATATAGGCGTCCCCGGCCGCGTCATAAATCGCCTCCTTCGGCTTCGGATATTTATCCGGCGGGTAGAGCGTGAACAACTCGTCCCCCAATTTCGCGCGCAGGTAAACCTCGAACGCCGATTTCAATTCCGGCAGGCTCTTGCTGTTCCTCCCCTCGATCTCGTTCGCGAACAGTTTGAACTCGTCTCTAGTTGACCCGGCCATCAGCGGCACGCGGTTGTAAGCTCCCGAGCGGAGCGCCTCGAGCGGCATGGCCTTGAGCGCATAGCCGTCAATGTGCGGGAAAAATTTCGCGAGCATCTCCTGCCAGTCCTTGCCCATCGCGCCGATGACCGCCTTTGGCGGCTGCGCTCGCAGGCAGGCTGCGGCATTTTCTCCCGCGCAGCCCAGCCGCTTCGCGAACTCTTCTCCGTAGGCCTTGCCCTGCTCAATCGTCCGCGCGGCCTCGCACCCGCCGCTTTGGATGATCGCGCGCGAGAACAAGCCGTTCGCCAGCGGGCTCGCGAGCAAGTGGCAGACCGCCCAGCCGCCCGCGGACTGGCCGAAGATGGTGAGGTTGTTCGGGTCTCCCCCGAAATTGGAAATATTATCGCGCACCCATTCGAGCGCCCTAACCTGGTCCATCAAGCCGTAATTGCCCGCGCTCGAGTGCGGGTCTTCCGCGGCGAGCGCCGGATGATACAGGTATCCGAACGGACCGAGCCGGTAGGCGATGGTCACCAGCACAAGATCTTTCTCCGCGGCCAACCGGCTCCCGCCATACATGTAAGAACCGCCTGAACCCTGCAACAAGTCCCCGCCATGAATCCATACCATCACCGGGAGCCGAAGGCTCCCCTGGGTTTTCGGCCGCCAGATGTTTAGGTATAAACAGTCCTCGCTCTGCTTGGAGAATCCCGTGACCAAAGGCGCGAGCGCGTTCACATTCGGCTGCATGCACTGCGGACCGAACGCGACGGCATTGAGGACCGATCCGCGTTTCGCGGCCGGCTGCGGCGGCTTGAAGCGCAACTCCCCGACCGGCGGGGCCGCGTAAGGGATGCCCTTATAAACGCAGGCCGGAAAACCTTTTTCCTGAGCGCCCGTCACCTGACCCTCCGCGGTGTTCACCGGCGCGGCGCAGGAGTCGTCTCCCTGCGCGTCGGCGCGGGCGCAGGAATAAGTGAAGAGGAGTAACAGTGCGGAAAACATTGGGAAAATTTTCTTCATTTCCAGAGCTACTCCTAAGATAATCAGCGATCAGTTTTTCTAAACAGGAGGTCTCAACTTTTCCAGCATTTCCAGCCATCCATTGAAATGGTTGCATTCCGCTCTTATTTTCTCCAGCCCGATCTCCTTTGAAATCAAAGGACCATAGAGCGGTTTATCATACTCCGGAAAAATTTCTCGTAATCTTTTCGAAACATGTTTTTCCGGGTCCTCATTGATTTTTTCCGGAGATTGAAAATGAGTCATAATCTGCTGGATTTGATCCGCCTGCTCGCGTTCAGCATGAAGCATCCGGCTGATTTCCGACGGGGATGCGAACATCAGCGCCTCAAATTCATGGAGCTGCAAATATGGGACAAACTTCTTATGGTCAATTTCTCTTTGGAATTCAGCTTCCAGATATTTTACCCGGGAAAAACAATCGCCCGGCGGCATGGAGTTTTTCCCCGGAAAATTCTCCGGTAATCCGTAAAAATCAATCATGGTGGTCACCAGATCCGAACTGGTATCGCCGAGAAGCCGGACCAGGTCTTTCCTGACTTTGTCATAGGAAACGATGCCGCCTTTAAAATCTGGGCCTATCTTCACTCGTTTGGTGGTAGCTAGCTTGGCAATCGGGAAAATATTTTTGGGGGTCAAATGCGGATATAGCACTTGGTTGACAAAGACTTCCTCTGTTTGGCCTTCCACAAGGATCAGGATTTTGCTCATTATTTAGGTCTGCCGCCGATGATATTCTTTTCCCACAAATCGCCGATCCCATAATCATCCAACCAGGTTGTTAAATCAGCTTCCGCAAGATGCCGGAAAACCGATTCCTCATGCTCCCGGTCCACCACGATGATATTTGCCGGCTCGAATTGATTGATCAAAGTTACCGATTGGGTTGAAGCAATAACCTGGACTTTCTTCGAAGCGCTTTTCAACAGGCTGGCCAATAAATTCACTGCAAATGGATGGAGGCCGAGTTCAGGCTCGTCCAAGAGAATTATCGAGGGAGGATTGGGCTGCAATAATAGAGTCGCCAGGCAAATAAAGCGCAAAGTCCCGTCGGACAACGAATATGCACTAAAGAAGTTATCAGTTCCTATATGCCGCCAATCAAGCTGGATTTGTGCTTCGTTCAATGCTGATGGGTGAAGATCGAAGTCCTTGAAAAATGGAGCAACCATCTGGACGGTCTTTACAATAACCTCATAATGGCTCGGGTGCTTTTTCATTAAGAAATAAAGGAAGGCGGCCAAATTCGACGCATCCGGTTTAAAGAACATATTATCGTTAATAGGCTGCGCCTGTTTGATCTTCGAACTATCGCTGGTGTCATGAAAATGATAAATTCTCCAGCTCTCAATAGCTTTTATTACAAATTTGGGAATTCCCCCGCGTGACTGGGCCCTTTCTTTAAGAATTGTTTCTTTGTGGCCTCCGCCCAAAAATTTTTTATAAGGGTGCGGGTATTTAGCCCTATCATGAAAAAGAACCCATTCTTCCTCAAAGATCAGGTTATTCTCTGAGGTTGGAATCAATTTAGCTTGGTAGCCGTTGGTGCCAAAAGAAAGATAAAAGGATACGGATTTTGTATGCTTGCGTCCGAAATAAAGATAAGAATCTGCTCCTCCCGTACTTCCTATATATACCTGCAAGTTCTGGTCAAGAATTTGATTTATTAGTTTGAAAAAGTGAATAAAGTTTGACTTGCCGGACCCGTTAGCTCCGATCAAAACATTTAAGTTGTCAAGCCGGAGCTTCTGACTCTTAATAGATTTGAATCCATTGATTTCCAGTTCTTGCAGTTTCATTTTTTAGCAAAATCTCCGAGAATATTTTCTCATAAAAAAAATGGATATACAACCGCCATCTTTCACCGGATCACCTTGAAGAACCGATTCCACCTCGGGAGGTAGTGGCGCTCGGGGTCGAGCGGGAGATGGATGAACCAGGCGCGGCCCTTGATGTTGCTCATGGGGATGAAGCCCCAGACGCGGCTGTCGGAGGAATTGTCGCGGTTGTCGCCCATGCCGAACACATGGCCGGGCGGGACCGTGACCGGTCCGAAGTCCTCGGACTGCGCGCTATGGCAGAGGATGATTGGATGCTGCGCTTTGCCCAGTTGTTCCTCGTAAAGGTCGTTGCTCGGGCAGAAGCCGCCGTCGGTGGGGCCGTCATAGGGGCTTGCATATTGCCGCTTGACCTCCTTGCCGTTCACCAGCAACACGCCGTCGCGGAGCATGATCTCGTCTCCGGGCAGGCCCACCACCCGTTTCACATAGTCCTCCGAAGTCTTGAGCGGGAACTTGAACACGATCACCTCGCCGCGCTCCGGCTTCTTGAAGTTGGTCAGCTTCCTCGTGGTGAGCGGGATTTGCCAGCCATAGACCAGCTTGTTCACCATCAACTGGTCCCCGACCAGGAGGGTCGGGATCATGGAGCCGCTGGGGATGCGGAAGGGCTCAATCAGGAGCCAGCGGATCATGAATACGATGAACAGGATCCAGAGAATTTCCTTGACCGTCTCCCAGGTCCGGTTGATATGGATGCCGGCGAAATGCGCGTCGCGGAACGCCTTGAACTCGTCGCGGCTCTTCGCGAGCGCCTCGGGGTTATTGTCCTTGAGCGCGCCCTCCATCGCCTCGATCAGCGCGGAGAAAGACTCGCGGTCCTCCGCTGCCAGCTTGCGCTTCCGCTTGCGAAAAAGGATCTGCGCGTCTTCCAGGTCCGCTTTCACCTGTTTTTTAAGCGATTTGAAATCTTCCGTCATCACTTCACTCCCAACTTCTTTTTGAAAAACTCGATGGTAAATTTCAGTCCCGAGTCCAGCCCCACCCGGGGCTCCCAGCCCAGAATTTTTTTCGCCAGCCCGATGTTCGGCCGCCGCAGTTTCGGGTCATCCTCCGGCAGCGGCTTGTAAATGATCCGGCTTTTGCTCCCGACCAGTTCGATGATTTTCCGGGCGAAGTCAAGGATGCTCAACTCGGTCGGGTTACCCAGGTTCACCGGCTTCATGTAATCGGTCCGGTGCAGCCGGATGATCCCTTCCACCAAATCGTCCACATAACAGAAACTCCGGGTTTGGCTGCCGTCCCCGAACACGGTCAGGTTCTCTCCCCGCAGGGCTTGTCCCACAAAATTGGGCACCACCCGGCCATCGTTCAGCCGCATCCGCGGGCCGTAGGTGTTGAAAATCCGGATGTGCCGGATCGGCACCTTAAAATAGCGCAGATACGCGTGGGTCATGGCCTCGCCGAAACGCTTGGCCTCGTCATAAACCGCGCGCGGCCCGATCGGGTTGACATTGCCGAAGTAGGCTTCGTTCTGCGGATGCACGAGCGGGTCGCCGTAGACCTCGCTGGTGGACGCGATGAAAAAGGACGCCTTTTTTTCCTTGGCCAGTTCCAAAG
>CAIUDS010000767.1 GCA_903897985.1 uncultured delta proteobacterium | reverse complement strand
CCGCCTTGACCCAGCTCTCCCCCCCCGCCTTTTTCCCGCTCCGATCGAATTTGATCCTTTCCGCCACCACCGCCTGGTTCCGAAAATACCCGGCCTGCGCCGAATTCAGCTTGAGAAAAATTTTCCATTCATCATCAATATTTTTGGACGGCTCCACCCCGGCCCCTTGAACCAGGAAATACCTCGGAAAACTTTGACGCAGATAATTCAAACTCAGATCGCCCTTCGGGGTCAGGTTCTCCGCGCCCGGAACCTGGTATTTCTGAGAGTTAAGCCGAATCCCGCCCAGGGCCACATAGTCTCCTGCATGGTCGCCCCGGGGGCCGCTGAGACCGCTCAGAGCCGCGGTCATCTCGCCCGCGCCCGTCCAAAGCCGGATCCGGACCGGCTTCCAAGTCCGCTCCTCCGGCCGGCCGGCCGGATTCAAAAACCTCGAATAATCGAGCCGGCTTTCGGCGCCGCCGGAAATCATCACCTGAATCTGCGCGCCATCCCCCTCGAACTTGCCTCCGGCGGGGGCCACCCCGGCCTCAAAATAAAAATCGCTCGCGGGCACGGCGGAGGGGAGTTCGGATTCCAATTTGTCATTGGCGTGAATCAGAATGGATTTTTGGGCCCGGCCTGAAATCTCGACCACTTGTTCCCGCGCCCAGCCGGCAAAGTCGCCGGTTTCCTTGCCCCCCTTGAGCAGCGCGCTTGCGAGCGGACGCGACCCCAGATCGTAATCCGCGGAATAAAGCATCAAGTTGAGGATGGGCACAAGCGCGGAATTTAAATGCTCGCGGTCAATCTGGAACAGCTTATGCTCGAAATAATGGCGGTTGATCTGTTCCTCCCTGGAAAGCTCGTTGAGGCTTGCCATCAAATAAACATAAGTTCTCGGATAGAGCGGATCGTAGCTGCGCAAATCATCCACCCCGAGCGGAAGCAAAAGGTCCGGAAATAAGATGTCGCCTTCCGCGGAATAGCGATAAGGCGCCGGAAAGGCCTTGCTCACCGGCTTCGCCGCTTCGGTCTGAGCGGTGACATATCCGGTGAGATCAATCCCTCGGTTCATCCGGCCATCAAAATAAACGGACCCGAATAAGCACAGAAGGATCAGGATCACCGCAAGCCGGCCCAGCGCCGGCTTGCGCCTCAAGGTCAAGACCAAAAGCAGGACCGCGGACAGGATCGCCAACCTGGCCATCTCCTGCTCGGCGCCATACCCGTAAAAGGGCTGGAAGCCATCAAGCAGCGCTATCACCAGATTCGCCCCGGCCCAGAGCCATACCACGCCGATGGCCAAGAGATCCTTTGCGGGCCGGTTTTCCCGGGAAAAAGAACGCAGTCCGACCCCGGCCAGGACCGAAACGCACAAGCTCAAAACCGGGATCGCGTATTTGTAATTATAGGTCAGGCTGAAGGGGAAAATTTTGCCCAGCCACATGAATGGCGGAATGCCGTAAATCAGGCCGAGCAGCATAATGAGCGCAACCACCCAGAAACCGGCCCGAAAAAGCGAGCGCCCACTCAACATCGCGCGCAGACATAAAATGACGGAAATCATCCCCATGCCCGGAACCAGGAACGCGATCAAAGTGCTTTCGGAATTGCTCCCGAAAAACCAAGGCAGCAAAATCGAGACTGCATAGGCCGGGTCCAGATGGCGCAAACCCGCGTTTCCCTGGTGATAGGTCCAGGCCTGGCCCAGGTATTCGTAGAACGGCAGCCATTGGGCGCTTGCGAGCAAAAGCCCGAATCCTAACGCCGAGGCGAGCAGGACCGATTTTTTGCCGAACGAGATTTGACCGGACTCGCCAAAGAGTAAGTATAAAGCGCAGAACAAAACCGCGTATAGACTTGCCTCGGGAAAACCGCCGGTGATCAGAAGATATATTCCCAGCCCGCTTAGAAGCCAGTAAATCATTTTCCTTTTCTGGAGGAGCAGGTGGAAAAGATAAAGCTGGAGCGGGATCAGGCATTCCACATTCAGGTGCGACATATACACATATCGGAGGAAATATCCGCAGAGCGCGAAACTCAACCCCGCGAAAATGCCCGAGACCGCGTCCAACCCGAGCGCGGCCCGGACGAACAAGTAGAGGAAAAACCCCGCCAGCCATAGCCGAATGATCAAAATCCAGTCAATGACATTCCAGAAGCCCAGGGCGAATTTAAGCCAGTTGAGCGGATAAAAGATCGCGCTTTGCATGTTGGCGAGGTGCGGAACGCCCAAGCCATTATGAGAGTTCCAGAGCGGAAAATACCCGGACTTGAGCTGCTCCGCGGAAAAGCTGTCCCACGGATAAAAGCCGTAAATATTGGTGATGTCCTGGATCACCTCGGTGAAAATATAGCCCGGCCCGAACAGCTTGTCCGAGTAAAACCCGATCAAGACCAGCAGCAGCGCCAGCCCGGCCAGCAAATGTTCAAGCCTTTTTGACATTCCCTCTCCCCCAAATCCAAAAAACGCAGACCATTATAAGGCCGGATATGCTCGCCCACAACCCGATCCGGAAATCATAGACTTCGTCCATAAAAATTCTTTTCAGGGTCCGGATGCCGGGATCCGGGATTTCTCCATTATTGGTTGGCCCCAACCAGACGATGACCTCATCGGGATATAGCAGCCATTTGATTCCCAGCGCAGATAATTCAACCGGACGCAAATGATCATGCGCCAGTCGGAAAAAATATTGTGGATAAAAATAGGCGATTAGGTCCCGATCCTTGATCCCGTTCGCCTTCTCCATGATCGAAACATACGCCTTCGGAAACAGCGCATCCGAACTGGCGATGTCGTTCAGGTCATACATCATGGCCAGGTTGGGCGGCAAGGCCGGCCGGTCCCCCGGAAAAGCGATCCGATAAATTTTGCTCTCCGGGGCCTTCCTGATCTCCTTCAGCCATTCCTGGTTTTCGATATTTTTCAGGCCCAGATCAAGATAGGGTTTGATCAAGAGGCTTTGGAGATAGAGGCTCAGGATCAGGGCGACGAGAATCAAGGATGAAAATGTTTTGGTGTGTTTGTGGATTCCGCTCAGGCCCAGACCGGTCAGGACCGCGAGGCAGAAATGGATCTCCGAAAAATAAAATTTGAAATTGGATGCGCTGGAAAACCAGGGCAGGAACGCCATCCAGCGGAACGGCGCGATGCCATAGGTGAGTCCGAGCAGGACGACCAAGATGGCGGTGAAGAAGCTGAAGTCCGGGGCGGACTTTTTCAGCCTCAGCAGGCCGAGCAACGCGAGCAGCATGGCAATGATTCCCACCCCGGGCATCATGCCGGGAGAAGCGGTCTGAGCATATCCCGCTTTGAAAACCGCGGAGCCGCCTCCTTGCAAAAGCTCGACCAGGATTTTTCCCGGCCCGCGGTTCCCGAATCCATATCCGGGGAGAAACAGCGAGCCGATGGTCTTGATGTCAAGGTGGAAAAAACCGAACCCGGGATAGTGCAGGCTCCAGCAGCGCGGGACATAATTGAAGAACGGCAGCAATACCAGCAGGGCCAGGATCGTCGAAAGAACTGCGGCGGAGCCGGCGAGAATGATCCGGCCCATTTTTTCCTTGCCCGAAACCTTTTGCCGGGATAATCTGAAAATAAAATATAAACCTGCTAGGACAAAACTGTTAAAGATCGGCTCGGGATGACCGCCCAGGATGATTATGGATCCGGTCACGATGATCAAAAGGAAATCCCTGCGCCGCGCCTTTTCCGCCAGGTTGTGAAACAGGATCAGGAAAACCGGGAAGAGGATCTGGGAATTGAGCTCAACCAGTTGCATGAACCATAAGCCATATCCGCCGAGCGGCCAGGCCAAAGACCCGGCCAGGCTGGGCAAGGCCTCCAGTTTCAGCTTCCGCAAAAACAGGTAGAGGAAAAAACCGCCCAGCCAGAGCCGGAGGAACATCCAAAGCTCGAATCCGAGTTGAGGCCCGAGCGCATAGGCCACGAAATTCAGCGGATAGAACACCGCGGTCTGGAGGTTGGCCAAGTGGGGCTGTCCGAAACCGGTGTGCGGGTTCCAGAGCGGAAAAAACCCGCGGGAAAATTCCTTGCCGTTGAAGTCCATCCAGGGTCTTTGCTGGAGCAGGCCGGCCGGCTCGATCAAAATATTTTCATAGAGCGGTCCGATCCGGTGGCGGAGGGTGAAAAAAAATGTCCCCACCAGAATAAATTGGACTAGCGCGATCAGGGCCAGCTCTCTCAACCTTGGGCTTTTCATGGGACCGTAATTCAGCCGGAGGCCTTTCCCTTCTTCAAGTCTTCCAACTCCTTCCGGAGCAGGGCTAGTTCGGTGATCACGCTCTGCATCTGGTCGGAGAGAGTGGTGAACTTGACCGAGAAGTGGATGCTGATCAGGATGAGAAAGAGCATGGCGAACAGGAACAGGGTGGTGGTGGGTGCGACCGCGCCGATCAGGTTGGAAAGCCAGAGCAGGATCGGGTAGCCGATGACCAGGACCAGCATGCCGATGCCGGTGAACAGCCACAAGAGCGCGTATTCCTCCCGGAGCTTCCGCCGCTTGATCAGGACCCCGATCAGAATGATCAGCGCGGCCGAAGCCGCCATCGCGAAAATCTTTTGCTTAAAAAACACTTTCGATCTCCCTCCTTTTTTCCTTGAGGTCGCGCCTCAGTGAAAAGTGAACCATGCTCACGCTCATCTTGGCCAGATAATACGCCGGTTTGAGGATACCCGCATGCATGGACCCGGGCCGGCGGGCCTCGCGCATCCGGACCGGAACCTCTTGGATCCGGTAGCCCATCCGGCTGAGCATGATCAGAACATCCGCGTCCGGGAAGTCGAGCGGGAAGAATTTACTCAGGAAAATTTTAGCCACTCCCCGGGTCAGCCCGATCATCCCGCTGGTCGGGTCGGTGATTTTCTGTCGGATCAACGCGCTGGTGGCGATGCTGAAAATTTTGCTGCCAATCTTCCGGGCCGCGGGCGCGGACGAGCTGTCGCGTTCGAGGAACCTTGACCCGAGCACATAATCGCTCCCGCCTTTGCGAAGCGGCGCGGCCAAAGACTCGAGCAAGGCCGGATCGTGCTGGCCGTCCGCGTCAAAAGTCAAGAGGAAGGGCTCCTTTGAATAGCGGAGCGCGTAGCTGAACCCGGTCTTGAGCGCGGCGCCGTAACCCAGATTGGCCGAGTGTCTAAGCAGGACGGCGCCGGCCTGCCTGGCCCTAAGACCGGTGTCATCCCGAGACCCGTCGTCAACCACCACCACCTTGCCCGCATACTGTTTAAGCTCGGCCAGGGTGTCCTCAATCACCGCGGCCTCGTTGAACGCGGGCATGATCACCAGCGCGTCTTCAATCATTTGCCGAGCAACTCCCGGTAAATCGTCTTCATCCGCCCGGCCACGCTTGTCCAGCTCAAATTCTGCTTGATCCAGTCCTGCGCCCTTGCCACCTCCATTTTCATTTTTTCGCGGTCAAGCACGGACACCACCTTTGCGATCGCTTCCGGATTGGCGTAAGGCACCACGAAACCGCCTCCGCTCTTCTTGATCCACTCCCCGGCGCCGCAGTCATCCGCCACGATCGCCGGCGTCCCGCACAAGATGGACTCGAATTGCACCAATCCGAAAATCTCATCTTTCCCGGCATAAACCGTGACGAGCGCTTCGCGATAAGCGGCCTCTTTCCAGGGCGAGGTCAAGAGTCCGGTGAAGGTCACGCGCTCAGATAGCCCGAGCCGTTGCGCCAAGGTCTTGAGACGCGGCATCATTCCCATATCATTTCCCGCAATCACCGCCGAGATCTTTGCGGGAAGATATTTGAGCGCCTCGAGCACATGCTCGATGCCCTTGCGCGGCGTAAGCTTGCCCAGGTAAAGAATATAGTCTCCCTTGATCCCGAATTTTTCCTTGAAATGCCCGCTCGGGTTTGGGTTCTCGACGAAAACCCCATTGGGAACCACCCGGATTTTTTCCTCCGTAATACCCATCCCAAGAAACTGCCTTTTCTCGGCGTCGCTCACCGCAATGAACAGCGCCGAGTTTTTCACTTCGCGCTCCCCCAGCAGCAAATCATAAATCGTCTTCAAGCCTTGCCGACGCTCGATATTGACCAGGGTGCCGTTAGGCTGAAGAACTATAGGCACGCCCGCCTGGTGGGCCCAGAGATTGAGCCTCGCGTTTAAGAGATTGCGGTGGCCGTGAATGTGGACCAGGTCATAATTCGGGAGTCCGGGCTTTTCCCGGTAAAGCCCGACCGGCCAAAAAAGCTGCCAATCGTATGCCAGCCGGTTGCTGAGATTCCGGTAAGCCCGGACGGTAACTCCGTCAATGGAAAAGTCGAGTTCGTCTCGGCGATGCTCCCGGTCAAAAGCGTCCGTGGTGACCACCTCCACCTCGATCCCCAGTTTCTTGAGCGCCGCGCAAAGGTGATAGGAGAGCCGCGGGATCCCGCCGTAGGCCCAAGCCGGGTAAAAATAGGGCACTGAATGCAACACCCGCATCAGCCTGCGATCACCTCCGCATAGAATTCGGCGACCTTCGGCCAGGAGTATTTATCCACAATTTTGAAATCAGCTTGCAACCCGCCGCTCATGATTTTTCTCACCGCGTCCGCGATCGCGGCCGCATCCGCCTGCGCGATTTCAACAAATCCGCCCCGCTTCAATTCCTCCGGCGCCGAACAATAAACCGTGCCTACCACCGGCCGGCCTGAAGCCAAGGCCTCCAGCACCACCACCGGCATGCCCTCGCTTTCGCCATAACGATCCGGCGCCGAGGGCGCCACCACCGCGTCCGCCAGATGATAAAGCAGGCTGACTCTGTCATGCGGGACCGCGCCGAGAAATTTTATCCGGCCGCTTAATCCCAAATTTTTAGTCTGGGCTTCAAGATCCGCCCACAGCACCCCGCCTCCGGCGATCACCAGCCGCAGGTT
>CAIUDS010000766.1 GCA_903897985.1 uncultured delta proteobacterium | reverse complement strand
GGTTGGCCTTAATATCCCCGACCTCAATGTGATCTCGTTCATAGATAGAAATTAAAGAAAGCGGCCTTCTATCTGCTCGTAAGGAAACTCGCCATAAATGCGCCAAGTCCATGATGACGGGACATCGCTCCTTCGATAGGTAAAAGGGCCGGGAGAGTTGAAACGTGAAGAGATAATTCATGGTTGACCACGCCAAGAAGAAAATATTGGCGGCAAGGTTTATTAACTTGAGAGTACCGTGTTCTAAAGCTGTCCGGTTTCTCTTTTCTTTTCAATCTCCATTTTGATCCTTGAACTCTCAATCTCCAGGTCCACCCATTCATCAATCAGCTTCTTGAAGCGGCGGTAGGCCGCAATCTGTCGTTTGATCTCCGGGGCGAACTCCGGCCGCACGTATTCGGTCCGGCCTTTCCCGCGGTGGGTATAGCTCAATTGATAATAAGTCCCGGAGGCGCCGCGGTTCTGCCGGGTCAAGGAGCCGGGCCGCAGTTCGCCGACGTCGGCCAGTTCCGCCTTGATCTCCCCGATCCGCGCCCGGAGTTTCATCAAATTCCTCTCCATCACCGCCTCCTGTCCCACACATTGTATCATGGCGCTCCCCTGGTTTTCCAATTTATTTTCATGGCCGCCCATTTTTCCCTTGACTTTGTATCATTATAATGATACAATAAGGCGGCGCTTAAGGCAAACCCCCTCGCGCGCCCAAGGAGAATAAAATGGAACTATGGAAAAAATGGTGGGAAGTGGTGGAGCGGCTCCGGCCGGCGTGCGCGCGGACCCGGACCTTTCTGTGGCTGGCGGTGTGCCTGGCGGGGATGACGGTGCGGCGGGACCTGTGGGGGGTAACCAGCATGGTGCGGGCCTTGGGCCTGGAGCCAAGGAACTACGACCGCCTCCTGGATTTCTTCCACAGCAAGGCCCTCGATCTCGAGCAACTGACCCGGACCTGGGTCCAGACGGTGTTGACGCAGAATCCCCGACTGCTCCGAATAAACGGCCGGCCGGTGTTGGTGGGAGACGGGATCAAGGTCGGCAAGGCGGGGAAGAAGATGCCGGCGGTGAAGCTCCTCCATCAGGAGTCCGAGTCCAACACCAAGCCCGAATACATCATGGGCCACTCCTGCCAGGCCATTGCCGCGCTCGCCCAGGCCCTGAACAGCGTCTTCGCCATTCCCCTGGCCTGCCGCATCCATGAAGGACTCGTCTTCTCCAACCGCGACCCCAAAACCCTGCTCGACAAAATGGTCCGCCTCCTCGAATCCCTCGGCCTCAACGAACCCGTCTATTTCGTGGCCGACGCCTATTACGCCAGCGGAAAGATCATCAAGGGGCTTTTGAAACGGGAACATCACCTCGTCACTCGGGTCCGCCAAAACGCCGTGGCTTATTGGCCGGCGGAGCCCGCCGAAAAATCAAAAGGACGGGGAAGGCCAAAAAAATACGGCGCCAAGGTCCGCCTCAAGGCACTGCTGGAAGACACCGCCGCCATGCAAACCGCGCCCAGCCCGGTCTATGGAGAAAAGGGAATCACCATCCGCTTCCGCTCCCTCGACTTGCTCTGGCGGCCGGTGGGAATCCTCGTCCGGTTTGTCCTGGTGGTCCACCCCCTCCGAGGAACCATGATCCTCTTGTGCACCGACCTCTTCCTCGCCCCCCTGGAAATCATCCGCCTCTATGGGCTGCGATTAAAAATCGAGGTCGCCTTTAAGCAGGCCCTGCGAACATTGGGCGCCTATGCCTATCACTTCTGGATGAAAACCATGACCCCCCTCCAAAAATCCTCCGGCGATCAATACCTCCACCGCAAAACCGAAAACTATCGCGCCGCGGTCAAAAGAAAAATCGCGGCCTATCACCGCCACATCCAAATCGGCCTCATCGCCCAGGGACTCCTTCAGCACCTCGCCTCGGCTCACCCCCAAATGGTCTGGGCCAACTTCGGCTCCTGGATCCGAACCATCCGACCCGGCATTCCCCCCTCCGAACAAGTCGCCGCCATCGCCATGAAAAACTCCCTCCCGGAATTTCTCGCGGATTCAGCGTCAGCAAACATCTTGAAGAAATTCTTGAGGGAGAGGATAGACGTATCGAGAGCCGAAGGATTACGAATGATTGCGGTCAACGAATGAATTGACGGGAATGAGCGAAAGCGGTACTCTCAAGTTTATTAAGATACCAACAGAAAATATTCAATCAAGACCTTGAAAGGAGAGAGTTGCACATGAGCGATTCAAAGGTGTTTATTTACTGGGACAACTCAAATATCTTTATCTCATCAAAAATTGTGGCACGGGAAAAGGATGGGGCTTATGCT
>CAIUDS010000765.1 GCA_903897985.1 uncultured delta proteobacterium | reverse complement strand
GCCGAGGCCGGCTTTGACCTGTTCCTGCCCTCGGAATATCCCTGGCAGTTCAACGCGCGCGCCGGGGTTCCGGATGACGCGCTGTTCAAGAACTCGCCCGGGATCAACCTCGGAATCTGGGGCATGGGCACGGAAGATGATGTCAACAATTTCGATATCCTTCAACTCAATGTGGGCAAGACCATCCCCAAGATCGGGAGCATCGCGGCCGGCATTTACAAGGGATTGAACGAGGATCTGCTCGAAGACGAAAACGGGAATGACCAGAGCTTGGGCTGGATGGTGAGTTATTACCGAACGCTGGAGCCGTTCACCGACCGGATCGGGGTGAGCGCGGACTATATGAGCGGGAAAAATATTTTCAGCGGCGGCGGCGTGGGGGCTTACTTCTGGTTCACCAAGTTCATAGACCTGATCCTGGGCTGGGTCTGGTTTGAGAACCAGGAACTGAATCCCAAGAGCGGCTTGTTCACGATCCAGTTGGATGTTGACCTGGACTTTGCGCGTTCCCTGGAGGCAAAGGACAGAAATGCGGCCCCGCCCGGATCTTTTTAGGAAAAGGGGAAAGGGCTAAGGAGGAAAGATAAATGATTAACTCGGGAGACACGGCTTTTGTACTGGTGGGCGCGGCCCTGGTTCTGGTGATGACCCCGGGGCTGGCCTTCTTCTACGGCGGCATGGTCAGGCGCAAGAATGTGCTCAGCATCCTGATGCAGTGTTTCATCCTGATGTGCCTGGTCGGGGTGCAGTGGGTGCTGTTCGGCTACTCGCTCGCGTTCGGGCCGGACCTCGGGCATTTTGTCGGCAGTCTGGGCTGGATCGGACTGCATGGGGTCGGGCTTGATCCCAACCCGGACTACGCGGCCACCATCCCGCACGAGGCTTTCATGATCTTCCAGTGCATGTTCGCGATCATCACCCCGGCCCTGTTCATCGGCGCGTTCGCCGAGCGCATCAAGTTTTCGGCCTTCTTCATCTTCGTGCTGGCCTGGGCGGTCCTGGTCTACGACCCGGTGGCGCACTGGGTCTGGGGCACGGGCGGGTGGCTCCGCAACTTGGGCGCGCTCGATTTCGCGGGCGGCACCGTGGTCCACATCAACGCCGGCATCTCGGCGCTCGCCCTCGCGGTTTTGATCGGCAAAAGGCAGGGATATGGGACGGTTCCCATGGCTCCGCATAACCTTCCCTTTACCGTGCTCGGCGCCGGCCTGCTCTGGTTCGGCTGGTTCGGGTTCAACGCGGCAAGCGCGCTGGCCGCCAACGGAATCGCGGTGAACGCTTTCGTGACCACCAACACCGCAACCGCGGCGGCCGGGCTGACCTGGGCCGTCATCGAATGGGTCCGCAAGGGCAAGCCCACCATGCTCGGGTGCGCTTCGGGCGCGGTGGCGGGTTTGGTCGCGATCACGCCGGCCTGCGGGTTTGTCGGGCCGCTCTCCGCCATCGCGATCGGGATCGGCGCGGGCGGCTTCTGCTATCTGGCGGTCACCAGCGTGAAGGCCAAATTCGGATACGATGACGCGCTCGATGTCTTCGGCGTGCACTGTATCGGCGGCGTCTGGGGCGCGCTGGCCACCGGCCTGTTCGCGCAGAAGCTCATCAACGCCGCAGGCAATGACGGTCTCTTTTTCGGCAACCCCCGGCAGTTCCTGATTCAACTCCTGGGCGTGGGTACCACGATGGTTTATGCATTGGTCGTGACCATTGTCTTGTACCTGGCCCTGGACAAGCTGATCGGGATGCGGGTTGACGCGGAGGAAGAGTATATGGGACTCGACTTGAGCCAACACAATGAATCGGCCTATGGGGGGGATTCGGAGTAGTACAGTTGTGTGCGGACAGGAGTGTCCGCACCACGAAGAAAGGAGAAAAAGATGAAAAAGATCGAGGCGATTATAAAACCTTTTAAGCTGGACGAGGTCAGGAACGCGCTGGTCAAGGTCGGGGTTCAGGGGATGAGCCTCACGGAGGTAAAGGGATTCGGAAGGCAGCGCGGGCACACCGAGCTCTATCGCGGAGCGGAGTATGTGGTTGATTTCCTGCCCAAGATCAAAATCGAGGTGGTGGTGCCGGACGAAAAGACCGACCCCGTGATCCACGCGATCCAGGAATCGGCCCGCACCGGCAAGATCGGCGACGGCAAAATATTCATCTCGGAGGTCGAGGATTCCATCCGGATCCGGACCGGCGAAAAGGGGGATGATGCTTTATAAATAAATAGATTTCGCTAAAACAATTTAAGCGCGCGCGGTCCGCCTCCCATCGGACAAGGGAGGTGGGGCATACGCATTTTTTTATTCTGATGGAAACGATGGGAATAATAAAATAAGGACAGGAGGTAAGGGAAATGATTAACGGTGCAGACACGGCGTTTGTTTTGATGGGATCGGCGCTGGTCTTGCTCATGACCCCGGGCCTGGCGTTTTTCTACGGGGG
>CAIUDS010000764.1 GCA_903897985.1 uncultured delta proteobacterium | reverse complement strand
GCCCAGCGCGGCCAGCACGGCATGGGCTCGCAGATGAACGGCAAGAGCGGCGAGGACACGGTGGTGCGGGTGCCGGTCGGGAGTATGGTTTACGATTTGGACCGGGACTCGATGCTGGCGGACCTGACCAAACCCGGACAGCGGATCGTGGCGGCCAAGGGCGGCAAGGGCGGCCGCGGCAACCCCCATTTCAAAAGCTCGATCAACCAGGCGCCGCGGACCGCGGAGGACGGCGTCCCGGGCGAGGAGAAGCGGATCCGGATCGAGCTCAAGCTGATCGCGGAGGTGGGCATTCTCGGTTTTCCCAACGCCGGCAAGAGCACCCTGATCTCGAGGATCAGCGCGGCCCGGCCCAAGATCGCGGACTATCCCTTCACCACTCTGGTCCCCAACCTGGGCGTGGTAAAATACGGGGATTACAAAAGTTTTGTGGTCGCGGACCTGCCCGGCCTGATCCAGGGCGCGAGCCAGGGCGCCGGACTCGGCATCCAGTTCCTCAAACATATCGAGCGCACGCGCATCCTCATCCACCTGGTCGAGTGCGTGAGCGACGACCCGCTCAAGGACATGTTGGTGCTCGAACACGAGCTTGAGGCCTATGAACCCTCGCTGCTCGAGCGGCCCCGGCTGGTCGCGCTGAGCAAGCTGGACCTGTGCGCGGACCAAAAGACGATTGACAAGAAGAAGCGCAAAATAAAAAAGGCCGGTTACGACACGCTCGCCTTCAGCGCGGTGAGCGGCGCGGGCTTGAAAGAGCTCCTGGAATGGGCGGCGCTGAAGTTGAAAGAACAGCCGAGGGCTGACCCGGAAAAAGAAGGCAGGAAGGGAACATGACGGAGAAATATCGGGCGAAGATCAGGTCGGCGAAACGGGTGGTGATCAAGATCGGGAGCCAGGCGCTCGTTGACGAAAGCGGCGGGATGGACCTACGGGTCTTCGATGACCTCGCCTCTGCCGTGGCCGAGCTCACGCAGGCGGGCAAGGAAGTGGTGATGGTCTCGAGCGGCGCCATTGCGAGCGGGCTTAAGCTCTTGGGCCGGAAAAAGGCCTCGCTCACCCTGCCGGAGAAACAGGCGGTGGCGTCGTTGGGCCAGCCCCTGCTGATGAGGAATTACGAGCGCGCGTTTTCGCCGCATAAAATCCTGTGCGGGCAGGCGCTTCTGACCCACGAGGATTTCTCGATCCGGCCCCGCTATCTCCACTCGCGCAACACCCTCGAGCAGATGCTCAAGCTCCGCATCCTGCCCGTGATCAACGAGAACGACGCGGTCGCGGTCGAGGAGATCAAGTTCGGCGACAATGACCGACTGGCGGCATTGGTCGCGGCCATGCTCCAGGCCGACCTGCTGGTGATCCTGTCGGTGGCGCCCGGCTTGTGTGACCGGGACCCGCTCCGGTACCCGGACGCCAAGGTGATCCCGGTGGTGAAAGAGTCGCATGGGAAGCTTTATGAATGCGTGGACGAGAGCAAAAGCGAATTGGGCAGCGGCGGGATGACCAGCAAACTGCTGGCCGCGGGGATCGCCGGCGCCGCAGGGATCATGACCTTCATCGGCTCGGGCAAGGACTCCGGAGTGCTGCCCAAGCTCTTCGAGGGCAAGATTGTCGGGACCCTGATTTTGCCCGAGCGCGAAAAACTCTCCGGCATGAAGCACTGGCTCTTGTTCGCGGGCAAGCCCAGGGGCGAAATCTTTATTGACCGGGGAGCGGTCCGGGCGCTGGTCGAGCGGAAGAAGAGTTTGCTCCCGAGCGGGGTGCTGGAAGTCAAGGGAAAATTCCTTTCCGGGGAAATGGTCCGGGTGGTGGACGAGCAAGGCCGGGAAGTGGCCCGGGGCCTGGTCAATTTCGGCGCCTACGATTTGAAGCAGATCAAGGGACTGCACACCGATAAGATCGCAGAAATTCTCGGCAGCCGGGATTACGAGGAGGTCATCCACCGCGACAATCTGGTCATCTCCGGTGAACGGTGAAGGAGAAATCCGCGCAACGCGCTTGTTGCATTGAGAATCAAATTGGCTATGTTATAGGGGTTAGAGAAGGGGAAATGGGGACGGAAATCCAGGAAATAGCGGGCAAGGCCCGGATGGCCAAACGCAATCTCCGTTCGGCCGGGAGCGCGGCCAAGGACCAGGTGCTGGAACTGGTGGCCGAGTCCCTGGTCAAAGAGCAGGATGAGCTGCTTACGGCCAACGCCAAGGACCTCGCCGCCGGCAAAAAGAAGGGCTTGAGCGCGGCCATGCTGGACCGGCTCAAACTCAACCCCGAGCGGATCTCGGACATGGCCGAGGGCGTGCGCGAGGTAATAAGGCTACCCGACCCGGTCGGAGAAATCACCCGGATGTCCACCCGCCCCAACGGCCTCCAGGTCGGACGGATGCGCATCCCGCTCGGAGTAATCCTCATCATCTACGAGGCCCGGCCCAATGTCACCATCGAGGCCGCCAGCCTCTGCCTCAAGAGCGGCAATGCCGTCATCCTGCGCGGCGGCGCCGAAGCCATCCGCTCCAACCTCGCGCTCGGAAAAATCCTCTCCGCCTCGCTCAAGAAAGTCGGGCTCGACCCGCACTGCGTCCAGGTCCTCGCCACCACCGAGCATAAAGCGGTGGACGAGCTGCTCAAGCTGGACGAATATATTGACCTGGTGATCCCGCGCGGGGGCGAGGAGTTGATCCGCAAGGTGGTTGAGCTCTCGCGCATACCCGTGCTCAAGCATTACAAGGGCGTCTGCCACATTTTCGTGGACCGCGCCGCGGACCTGGAGAAGGCCAAGGCCATCTGCCTGAACGCCAAGGTCCAGCGGCCCGCGGTGTGCAACGCCATGGAAACGCTCCTGGTGGACGAGCCCATCGCCCGGAAATTTCTGCCCGAAATGTCCGCGCTCTATAAAAAGGCCGGGGTCGAACTCCGGGGCTGTAAGCGCATGCTCGCGGTCGTGCCGGGCGCTCAGCCCGCGACCGAAGCCGACTGGTATGCGGAATATCTTGACCTGATCCTGGCGGTCCGGGTGGTGGACGGCCTCGAGCCGGCCATCGCCCACATCCAGAAATACGGCTCCGACCATACCGAGGCGATCATCACCGAGGACTACTCGAGGGCGATGGAATTTGTCCGGCGCGTGGACTCCAGCTCGGTCATGGTCAACGCGTCCACCCGGTTCTCCGACGGCTTCCAATACGGCCTAGGCGCCGAGATCGGCATCAGCACCAGCCGCATCCACGCCTACGGGCCCATGGGGCTCGAGGAGTTGACCATTTCCAAGTTCGTGGTCCTGGGCCGCGGACAGGTGCGCGAAAAATGAAAAAAGGGGGGAACTAATTTGAATATCGGGGTTTATGGCGGGACTTTTAATCCGATCCATTTCGGACACCTCCGGACCGCGGAGGAAATCTGGCACCGGTTCAAACTGCGGCAGGTGATCTTCATGCCCAGCGCGCAGCCTCCGCACAAGGACGAGGAAGTCATTGATCCGCTGCACCGGCTGAAAATGGCCACCCTCGCCATCACCGGCAACGACCATTTCATCTGCTCCGACCTCGAAGCCCACCGCGCCGGCAAGAGCTACACCATTTCGACCATGCGCGAACTTAAAAAACAAAACCCGGAGTCCGCTTTCTATTTCATCCTCGGGCTCGATGCGTTCCTCGAACTCGAGTCCTGGTTCCACTGGCAGGAGCTCTTCGCCGAAACCAATTTCATCGTCACCACCCGGCCCGGCAGTCCCAAGGTCTCGCCGGCAAAAATAATTCCGCAGGCCGCGCGCGCTCAGTTCAAATGGCATCGCCGCGAGCAAGAATTCATCCACGCCTCCGGTAAAAAGGTGATCTTCACGCCGGTGACCGAGATCGGGATTTCCGCCAGCATGATCCGGCAGATGGTCCGGGAGGGACAGAGCATCCGCTATTTGACGCCGAGGCGGGTTCGGGAATATATTATGGAAAATGGTTTATATTCGAAATAATGGCTTGAATTGAGAGATGGAAGTTAAACCAGAAGCCAAAAAGGTCCATATAGCCAAAAAGCCGTCCAGCCGGAAAAAAGCCCTGTTAGCCATCGAGGCCGGCCGCGCGGCCAAGGCAGTCGAGCCGGTGGCGCTCAAGGTCGGCAAGCTGATTGATTATACCGATTATTTCGTGATCCTGAGCGGCGAGAGCACCGTGCAGGTCAAGGCCATCTTCGAAAAAATCTGGGCCATGATCGCTTCGAACCGGAGCGCCGCGATCGGCTCCGAAGGCGAACTCGAGGGCCGCTGGGTGGTGGTGGACTGGGGAGATGTGGTCATCCACATTTTCCACCGCGATCTGCGCGGGTTCTACGAGCTGGAAAGATTGTGGGCGGACGCGCCTTGCCTGAAGATTCCCGAGGAAGGCAAACCCGCCGAGACCGGGCCGAGTTGAGATGCGCATCCTGATTTTCGCCGTCGGCAAAATCAAAGACCGCATGCTCAAGGAAAAGGTGGATGAATATTTCGGCCGGCTGGGCAAAGGGATTGAAGTTTTGGTCCGCGAGGTCCCGGACGGGAAGGCGGGCGCGGCTGCCGCGGTGAAGAAGCAGGAAGCGGAAAGGATTTTGAGTTTGATCCCGGAGCGGGATTTCGTGGCGGCCCTGGATGAGCGCGGCAAGGAAATGGATAGCCTTGAGTTTGCCGGATTTTTGACTAACCTCATCAGCCGGGGCCGGAACCTGGTTATGATCATCGGCGGCGCTTACGGACTGGACGAGTCGGTGCGGAAACGGGCGGACTTGGTCATGGCCTTGAGCCGGCTGACCTTTTCACACGAACTGGCCCGGCTCATTTTGGCGGAACAGATTTTTCGGGGTTTCAGTATTATAAAAAGAACCCCCTATCATCATTAACAAGCAAGGAGGATCCGATGGTAAGTTTCACCGCGCAAGTCGTGAGAAGGCGTAAGATCCGGAAGAACAAAGCCGGCAAGGCCAATAAAAAGCAGCGCCGCAAGGGCACTCCCAAGTTCGCCATCCATCAATAGTTCGGATCAGGTCTTAAGCAGACTC
>CAIUDS010000763.1 GCA_903897985.1 uncultured delta proteobacterium | reverse complement strand
CGAGTTCATGGTATTGCAACCCGCGTCCTGGGCGTTCCCGAACACCTCGATCCGCGGTCCGTCCATGAACGCGGCCAAATCGTTCCCGGGCGTGCCGTGAACGGAAATCCGGAGTTGCTTGTCCATCAGCCCGGTACCCAGGTAACGCTGGCCGTTCACATTCCTGAGTTCGATCCGCTCACAACCCTCGGCCACCAATTCGCGGATCCGCTCGTTAAGCAGGCGGTAATGGATCCCATAAGCGTCCAGCACCGCCTTCTCCTCGTCCCGCCTCGGCATTACCTTCTCTCTGCCGGCTTCAATTAGGTTTTCCATTGGCGTCTCCTCCATTCCTCAATATGCAAAACTCAAGGTCTGACCCCATCTATCCCATGGGCGCGCCGACCGGTTTCACTCCCAATATCTTCAAGGTCTCGCTGTCGAGCCCCAGCCCGCGCAAGCGCTCGCGGTTTCCGCGCAAGGACTCGATGGCATTGATGCCCATGGCGCCCATGACATCCTTGAGCTCGTGCTCCCATCCGCGCACCAGGTTGACCAGCCGCTCGGTGGCCCATTCCGGATCGAGCCGCCGGGTCAGTTCCGGCCGCTGCGTGGCGATGCCCCAGGAGCAGCTCCCGGTGTGGCACTTCTGGCAGACATGACAGCCCATGGCCACCAAAGCCGCGGTCCCGATCGCAACCGCGTCCGCGCCCAAAGCGATCAGCTTCACCGCGTCCGCGGCGCACCGGACCGAACCCGCGGCCACAATGGTCCCCAGATGCCGGATGCCCTCTTCGCGCAGCCGCTGGTCAACCACCGCCACCGCGATCTCGACCGGGATGCCCAGGTGGTCCCGCGTGATGAACGGGGCCGCGCCGGTGCCGCCGCGGAACCCGTCAATATAAACCTGGTCCGCGCCCGCTCTAAGGATGCCGGAGGCGATGGCCGCGACATTATGGACCGCGGCGATCTTGACGCAGACCGGCTTGTAACCGGTGGCTTCCTTCAACGCGTAGATCAGCATGCGCAAATCTTCGATCGAATAAATATCGTGCTGGGGGGCCGGGCTGAGCGCGTCGGTGCCTTCCGGGATCATCCGGGTCTTGGAGATGTGGCTGGGAATTTTTTCGCCCGGGAGATGGCCGCCGATGCCGGGCTTGGCGCCCTGGCCGATCTTGATCTGGGTGGCCGCGCCCACATTGAGGTATTCCGGGTGCACGCCGAAGCGGCCGCTGGCGACCTGGAGGATGATGTGATCGCCGTAGGGATAGAGTTCCTTGGGCAGGCCGCCCTCGCCGGTGTACATGAGCGTGCCCAATTCCTTCGCGGCCATGCACAGCGAGGAGAAGGCGTTGTAGCTGATCGAGCCGTAGCTCATGGGCGCGAACAGGATGGGCAACTCGACCTTGAGCGTGTTGGGGTTGGCATTTTTCATTCCCCATTTGCCCTTGTCCTTTTTAAATTCCAGCCGGTCCGGCCGTTTGCCCAGATAGGTCCGGAGTTCCATCGGCTCGCGCAACGGGTCAATGCTGGGGTTGGTCACCTGGCAGGCGTCGAGCAGGAGATGGTCGTTGATGTTGAGATAGGGCTTGTCATTGCCCATGCCGGTGAGCAGGATACCGCCGGTCTCGGCCTGCTTGTAGATGGATTTTATGTGCCAGGGGGTCCAGTTGTCATTGGGCCGGAACGCCAGCGGGTTCAACTCCACGCTGATGGCCTGCTCCGGGCAGAAGCTCACGCAGCGATGGCAGCCCGCGCACTTGTCCGCGTCCGGGATGATCCGGTCTTTGAGTTCGAGCGCGCCGAACCCGCAGTTGAACACGCAACGGCCGCACTTCCGGCATTTCTCCCGGTCTATCTCGATCCGGAAATCAGGCTGGATCATCCTCATGATGGTTGCTCCTCATAGCTGCCCGCCACCAGTTCG
>CAIUDS010000762.1 GCA_903897985.1 uncultured delta proteobacterium | reverse complement strand
CTGCCAAAGGCTCTTGAAGGTGAACCCGTCATAATTCCAATCCACGGCCCAGTAATCTATCAAGAGCAAGGGTTTTTTCTTGGAAATCTCCATCAATTTTTCCCGGTCCTCCGAGTCAACCGGAAATTCAAAAATAGTGAACTTTTCAATCCCGACGCTCACTTCCCATTTATCCGAGATCTTCTTGACCTTGGGCTGGGAAAGCTTGAGATAGGGTTGTTCATAAAACTTGACCTTGCCGGATAATGGCTCCAGATCATCCTCGTCTTTGGCCTGCTTTAAATAATCATAAACATCCGGCGGGATCAACCGGCTGCTCACCTCGGTCTTCCAGGGTGTCTTGGACGCCTTTTTCCGGTTGTCCAGTTCCGTGGAATAATTATACGCGTAATCCCAGGCCAGGATGATCAGCTTACGATAGCCCGAGCCATCCAGGGTTTCCGCCATGCGAGCCAATTCCTCCGCCTTCTTGGCGGAAACTGGCCGGTCCGGATAACCGACATAAACCAATTCGGGTCTGCCCTCATCCAGGGTGTTGCGAACCCCCAGCTCAACCGAGCCTTTTCTCGGAGTCGCGCCATAGAGCTTGAGAATCACCTTTTGCATCTCGCCTATGCTTCCGCCCGATAAATAAATCATTTCCCGCTGATAATTGCCGATGTTCTCGATTAAAAAAGGCTTAGCACCTTGATCAACAAAACGGGCGCGAGCAACTTGAATTCCTACCTTGCCTAATTCGCAACCAATCCATTTCCGATTCATGCTTTCAGCTACTGAGCAAGTTGTACCTGAGCCACTAAAAAAATCTGCTATGAGATCTCCTTCCTCGCTTCCAACTGTTATTACCCGTTCAAGCAAGTCCTCCGAATTCTCAGTTGGATATCCCGTGGTAAAGGAATAACCCGGAATATCGGTCCAATTTGAATCTAATGTTATGTAATCGGTGGGCTCAACCCAATATTCCGGTCTTCCAGTTTTTGTATTGAGCTTAAGTTTTCCATCCTTGATCATTTTATCAATGCGCTCCTGGCTAAATTTCCAATGTTTGCCGGGCGGCGGTAGCATAATTTTGCCGAAAAAGTTTCTTTCCCTCGGATAGCGTAGGCCGGATGAATCGTCGAGGTGTCTCCAAAAACCTTCTCGGGTCGTTTCTCTTTTTTTATCAACGGTAATCAATTTTGTAGAATCAGATTTGAAATATAGGAATACAGCATCGGTAGCAACAGGCATTGATCTTTTTCCCTGAAAGGTTATGCCTTTTTTAATTCTGTTTACTGCTATTTCGTTTTGGAAATTATCTCTTCCAAATATTTCATCTAATAGTATCTTGATATAGTTACCTACATGGTAGTCATATCTCACAAAGATCATTCCATCGTTTCTAAGCAATCTTTTCATCAAAAATAGTCTCGGATAAATAAAGTCAAGATATGAATCAATGCCCGCGCTCCAGGTGTTTTTGTAGGCAAGTTTTTCGATTATTGAAGGTGGCTTATCAATGGATTCTTCTCCAATAGAAAATAGATAAGAGTAATCCTCGTCAGTTGAGAAAGGAGGATCAATGAATATCAGCTTTAATTTGCCTTCGTAACCTTGGGCAAGCAGGGCTTGCATGGCGAGGAGGTTGTCTCCCCAGATGAGGCGGTTCATTTTTTGTTTGTCCAGCTCGGTGTCCGTGATTTTGCCGTCCGAAAAGGAAAAGGGGAGCTGGGCGATGTCGCGCTGAGGATTGGGGATGACCACTTCCGCGGTCTGGAACTCGATGTCTCTGGGATTGGGGGCGCGTTTGGGCTTGGAGTCCCAGACCAGCCGGGCCGAGTCTTTTTTTCGTTTTTTGATTTGTTCGGTCATTTATTTCCTCCGGAATTCGGAATTGGGATTTGGGAATTGGGTTCCCGAATTCCTAATTCCAAATTCCTAACTCCCAATTTTTATATTTGTCCCGGGGTTTTTCTGCCTCTTGGGGTCCGGTCGAAGTGGGCGTCAAAGCTGACCAGGGTGAGGTTGAATTTTTCGGCCGCGGTGTATTGGTAAGCGTCGTCAAAACTCAGCTTGAATTGCTGCTCATTGAATAAGACTCGCTTCAAGTCAAGGATGTTGAGACTTATTTTCTTGACTCCGGAATCAAGCATGGTATCAGAAAGGAAATCCTCATAAAGCTCATATTTTTTCAAGCGGCTTAAGGCGATTCCCATGGAATAAAGAGCAAAATCCGTAATATGAATCAACTGCGGATCAAGCTGATTGAAAAATTTTCTTACCTCCGGGGTTTTCTCCTGCTCCAAAAGCCCCTCCAGCCAGACGCTGGTGTCAACCAGATACATCAGTCGTCCCACCACTCCAAAGCTTTTTTCTTAAGCTCCAGAGCTGTGTACTGATCTCGAAATTCCCTCAAACCTCCGATCCAACTCAGGCGCATCCGCTTCTGCTTGGGCGGCTCCTTTTTGGTCATCAAGAACTCGGCAAAGTCCAGAACCTCCTGCTGAATATCCGGAGGCAATTCCTTGATCATCTCTTCCGCAGTCTTCATAATCTTTCCTCCTCTCTGTCTATTATATCACAGCTTTCCCGGTAATTAACCCCTACCCCCGGCTAAAACAATTTCCCCTTGTAGCCGGCAATCAGGCGGTTCCTCAAATCCACGCAAAAGGGCACGAGGGCGGAGAAGCCGAGGCCGCTATGGTATCGGAACATGGTTTCATTCAGGATCAGGTATTCGAATGCTTTGGGCTGGTTAAGCTCCGGGGGCGGGAAGATGAGCGAGGCGTTTTCCGCCCACGACTGCGCGGCCCGGGCCTTGAGCATGACCGTGGGGCTTTCCAAATCGCGCTCGCCCTTGGTTTCCAGCAAGTAGATTTTTCCCGCGGTCTTGACGATGAAATCAACTTCATAATTCCTCAGGATGCCATTATCGTCGCGGTAGGAAATAACCAGACCGTGCTTCCTTTGGAGCCGGGCAAAGGCCAGGACTTCGGGGGAGGGGATCAGGGTATTGAGCATGAAGTCCCGCTCAAAGCCCCCGCCGACCGGGTTATAGCCCGAGCGGGGATAGATGCACTTGATGGTTTCCAGCGACTTGGATTCCCGGACCATGATCCGCTTCAAGTCAGAAAGCCTGCGCCACAGGCTTTTGCTGTTGAATTGCGCCTGGTCCATCAGGGCGATGATCGCCTTTCTGACCTCTTCCACCACAAAGTCGAAAACCGAGATGAAGTTCAAGACCGTGTAATTTTCCGGCACAGAATAGTCAATAGCTTTGCCAAAGAGCCGGTTGGATGCGTATTCATCCAGGAGGGCCGCGATCTTGGCCTTGGCCGCGGTCAGGATCGGGGTCTTGCCCTGGCGGGCGATGGCGTCCGAGGCTGTGCGCAGGAAATGGTTATAGTCGAAGTATTTATTGTCCAGCTTCCAGGTTTTGGATTTGGTGCCGGTGTCCAGGTGGCGGTCGGTGATGGAAATTTTTCCGAGCATTGATTTTAACTGCTCAAAATCGCTCGGATATCCGGGAAGAGTTTTAAGATCTATTCTGGATATGTCCGGGATTTTGGCTTCCTCGTAAACCATCACCGGCCAGGCAATATCATAGTTTTCGATCCGCTCCGGCATCGCATCCACCGGGATCAGGTCTCCGCCGGCATTGATCTTGCTGGTATCGCCCTCGCCGATGATGTAGCCCTGTTCGCGGAGCAGGTCATAAAATTTCCTAAAGCGGGGATGCTCGACAATGAACAGGAAATCCAGACAATTGGAAGGGGTTTGTTTGGCTTTAAGCTGTTCAAAGGCTTCAAGTTTGGACTGCCATAGTTCGGGGCTTTTGGCTTCGGGGAACATTTGCCGGATGCCCCGGCCCACGATTTGTTCAAGCAGCAAATCCGCCTCGGTGGCCCGGAGCACCACGGTCACGCAGATATTGTTCTTGTCAAACCCCTCGCGCAGCATCAGCACCGAGATCACCACCCGGAGCGGGTCTGAATCATCATCAATTTTGTCCAGGCGGTCCCGCGCAGTTTTGAGTTCCGCGTCGGAAAGCCCGGTATGGATAGCCATCACTTTTTTATCGTCGTAAGGCTCGCCATGCTCATCGGTTAACTTGAGGAAATGGTCTTTGGCAAAATCAGCCACTTTGGTGTCCTCGCAAAGGACCATCATCACCGGCTTCTTGTCAATCCCTTTGGCGCTAAACTCTTCCGAAATTTGCTCGAGTTTTTTCCGGCCGATTTCCAGCATCAGTTTCTGCCCGGCCGACAGTCCTTTGACCTGGTCCTTGGCCCGACTCTTTCCAAGCCTCTCCGCGCGGAAATCCAACTCTTCCAGCCGTTCCCCCCGAATCTGCTGCCTTTCTTCGAGGAATAGCTGTTTGACCAGCATATCCCTGGTTGCTTCGGTCAGGTCGTAGTCATAGACAATATGCGGGAAGAATTCCTTGTAAGCTCCGGTCCCGAAAAAGGGCGTGGCGGAAAAGTCCACCTGCAGGAAAAGTCCGCGCTGGGCTTGGTGCTCTGAATTCATCCGGTTGTAGAGGGCGGCCAGGAACCTGCGCCAGAGCAGCTCATCTCCCCTTTGGTTCTTTTTTCCGTGGACATGGTGGGCCTCGTCATTAAGGACTACCAGGTCGGGATAAGCCGCCAAGAAATCAAGGATGACCTCGCCCCGAGGCTTTTCCTCAACATCTTCGCCGGTGTATTTTTCCCAGAGATTTCCGCCGCGCTTCTTCAAGATGAATTGCTGCCAGTTGGTAAGGTAGAGAAGGGGGCTGTCCGGCGGAGTCTTATTCGGCCTAATATCCTCCGGTTCCAGAATTTCCAGATGAAATTGATCCCGCCAATGATTGCCCGGAGGAATAAAAAGGTCCATGTTTTGGTAAGAGGTCGAAGGGTCGCGGTTTCCGGTTTTCGGATCCCGCCTGCCTCTGAAGGCATCCAGTAAGCGGTTCAGAACCTCATGGCCAGGCGCCACCACAAAAAACCTCGACGAGAAAAGATCGTCTTCCTTTTTCTCGCCCCGGATGCTGTTGAAGTATTGCCAGATGATCAGGGCCAGGAGCACCCAGGTTTTGCCGGAGCCGGTGGCCATTTTCATGCAGTATTTTGCAAAGGGAATTGATTCAACTTCTTCCTTGAGGACCAAATGTTTTTCCAGGGCTTCCGGCGCAAATTTTATGTAAAGGTCTTTGAGGGTTTTGATCCGAAGAACCTCATGGCAGTAAATAATGGTTTCGATCGCGGTTTTCTGGCATTGGTAGAATCCTCCCGCGCTTTCCTCGTCGCGGCGGAACCAATATTCAAGAAGGTCTTGAGTCGTTTGGCTGATGCCGCTGTGCCAGCCTTGACGACTCCAGGAGGTCACTTCCTGCTCAAGCGTTTCCGCAAGATAGAGCGGAGAAAATTGCTCGGTTGATTTTGCTTTTCCAGCCATCCTTGCTTCTAATTTCCTCCTCTTATACAACCCCGCAAAGGCAAAGTCAAGCTCTGAATTTGCCTTAAATCTATTATACCGATTTCAGTGTCAGAAGCGGTCATCCCGCGAAAACGCGGGACCGGAAGCCTTGACCCACTTTCTTGAAAATTTTTGACAAGGTCAGGGGGGGGGTATGCTCGGGAGGCATG
>CAIUDS010000761.1 GCA_903897985.1 uncultured delta proteobacterium | reverse complement strand
CTATCAGGTCAGAAAGATTTGGGCAACAGGCCCTCAAGGTTTGACCAGCCCGATCCGCAAGGAAGCGAAAGCCAGAAAGCCTCTCAAGGTTGGCAAACCCCGCCTGCAGATGAATATCCAGAGGCTTCCGGCGATTGCCGGAGGCCACAAATTTGAATATAAAATCACCATCATTCATATGGCGACCCGCGTAAAATATTCGGAAATCCACCCGCGAATGAACAGCCAGATAGTGGCGGAAACCGTAGAACGCGCGGTTGGGCATATGCCGCCATTTTTTTTAATATGGACTGACAATGGCTGGGAGTTCACCCTAAAATACACGAAATACCGGGATAGCAAGAAGGGCGAATTGGATCAACTCCTTTACAAATGGGGATTCATCCATGCATTGGTTCCCAAAGGCTCGCCCTGGCTTAACGGAATTGTTGAGAGGTCCCTGCGCACAGACAATGACAACCTCTTCCACCGATTCAAATTCTTGGATTCGGAAGATCGGAGGTGTCAGTTATGGCTATGGGAGAGGTTCTACAATTTCAATCGCCCGCACCAGGGCATAGGAGGCAAAAAACCCATGGAAAAATTCGCTGAAATGTTCCCCCTGCACGCTCATGCTCGTATGTTAACGTAATGAGGCATTACAACTACTTACTATTCGATTTCTCTATGTCCTCTGTGCCTTTGCGTTGAAAAGTCGGAAAAAGGAATTTGGATTTCGGGAATTGGCTAACCCCCAGCCCCTAACCCCGAAACCCGGAGGAAAAAGCGCTCCGTAGAATTACTCTATGCTTTGCAAAAGCTTTAAAAATCTCTAAAATACAAACATGCACAAGCAATCGGGCGCGTGGTGGGGAAGGAAGCGATTGAAACTTCGGGCAGAGTGGCGCGGGTGGTCGAGCGGGACGCCCCGGAGGGTGGGCCGCCCGGGATTGCGATCGAGTTCAGCGTTCAGACGGAACGCGATCTTCCGCTGATTAACAGCCGGGGGGAGGAAGACCAGGAGGTGGCTGAAAAAAATGCCGAGCTTTAAGCGTTGCCCCAAATGCTCGCTAGTCCATAGCGAATCCGACCTGGTTTGCCGGAGATGCAATGTGGACCTGCTCACCGGCGAGCCGGCCCCGGTGATCGCGCCCAAGACCAGCTCGCTCAGCGAGGTCCTGGCCGAGCGCCTCGCCGACTCCCGGTCCCTGGTCCGCAAACCCTTCTCACTCGCGAGTTCCGCTTTTCGCAAGGTCCTGGCCAAACTCCCCGCGCCGAAATTCAAGCCCAAGCCCGCGGAGCAGATCGGCAGCCTGATCTATTGCATGGAATGCGGCGGGGAAATGAAACCCGCGGCCATACCCTACTATCCCGTTAAAATCCTGTTGCCGTTCCTCGCCCTCGCCCTCATCCTGTTCGCGCTCAGTTTCCGCTTCCCCTTCCTGATCATCACCGGCGTGCTCAGTCTGGCTTGCTTCTTCCTCTATCTCCGGATGCGGGTCGAGCTCTGGCAATGCGGCGAGTGCGGCAAGCATATGGAGCGGAAAACGAAAAAGAAAAAAACCGGCGCGGCTCAGGGAACCGAAACCGCTTCGACCTGACTCCGGCGGCTCCCGTTTTTGCTCGGGGCGTTGTCCAGCGCGGAAACCGCGTATTCAAACCGGCCTTTCAATTTAAAAGCCTGCTGGTCCACATACTCGGTCTCGGGGATCGGCTCGGCCGTGATTTTTTTCCAGCTCTGCTCGCCGGGCCGGCGGCGATAGACCAGGTATCCGAGCAGGTCCGGCTCCGGGGATTTGAACCACTTGAGCTGCACTGCCTTGTCCGCGAGCGCGGCCACCAGGCCCCGGGGCGCCGCGGGCGCGATCAGATCAATGGGCGTGGCCGCGGCCGGGGCGCATCCGCTTTCGAGGGGAGGATAATCCTTCTCAACCACCGTGGCGCGCAGGCAGTAGAAGTATTCTTTGCCGTTCTCAAGATTGCCGTCGCTATATTTGCTCTCCAGCATGGGGCCCAAATTGAGCGGATGGCTGGAAAATTTTTCCCGGTCCTTCGAGCGGTAAAGGTTGTAGGCCATGCCCGCCGCGGCGGTCCAGGCCAGGTCCACGAATCGGTCTCCGGGGACAGCCCGCAAATTCTCCGGCGCCGGGGGGAGCTGCGAAATATGAGCCCAGACGGTTTTGGAGGGCTCGCCTTCAAGCCGAGCCTGAGAAACCCCGGTCACCTGGAAGCCGTAAAGGAATCCGGCCTTGAGCGAGCAGTCATGGAAGAGGCTCTCCGTGCCGGGGACTTCAAAGGTCTGCTCCGCGGAATTGGGCGCCGGGCCGGAACCGCTCTGCTCGGTCCTTAGAATCCGGTATTTTTCCGGCGGCGCGAGTCCCGGATATTTCCAACTCAAATCCGCGCACCCGTCCCGGATCATCACCTGGGGGTCTTGGACCGCGAGCGGGAAAAGTTTTTCCGGCGGCAGGGGCGGCCGCTTGATCCCGCAGGAGAAAATGGCCGCGAGCGCGGCAAGAAGGATCGCGGGGGCGATAAATATTTTTGCGGTTTTTTTCATTTGCCGAGCAACGCTTTGAGCCTTTGTATCTGGCTCTTCACCTGGGCGGGCGCGGCGCCGCCCGGGACCGCCTTGGATTTCACGCTCGCTTCCATTGAGAGGAGTTTGAAAACATCTTGCCCGAAGAGCGGACTCGATTCCTTGAACTCGCCCAGCTTGAGCTGCTCGAACCGTTTCCCTTTTTCCTCGCAATACCGCACCAGCTTGCCGACCGCGAAATGGGCCTGCCGGAAGCCCAGGCCCTTCTTGACTAGGTAGTCGGCCAGGTCGGTGGCGAGGATGAAACCTTTGTTGCAGGCAAGGCGCATCCGGTCCGCGTTCGGCTCGAGCCCTGCGATCAGGAGCCTGGCGATTTCCAGGCTGGAGGATACCGTATCCGCGGCGTCGAACACCGCTTCCTTGTCTTCCTGGAAGTCGCGGTTGTAGGCGAGCGGAGTGCCCTTGACCAGGGTGAGCAGCGCGATCAGATGGCCATAGACCCGCGCGGTCTTGCCGCGAATGAGTTCGGCCGCGTCCGGGTTCTTCTTGTTGGGCATGATGCTCGAGCCGGTGGTGAGCGACTCCGGCAATTCGAAGTATCCGAACTCCTCGCCGCTCATCCAGACCAGTTCCTCGCCCAGCCGGCTCAGGTGCGACATCAGGATCGAAAGCGCCGCGACAAACTCGATCAGGAAATCGCGGTCGGACACCGCGTCCAGGCTGTTCATGGTGATGCCGGCAAAGCCGAGCGTTTTTGCCAGAAATGCGCGGTCGAGTTTATAGTTGCTTCCGGCCAAGGCTCCGGACCCGAGCGGGCAGAGGTCGGCGCGGAAATAGACATCCCAAAGCCGGTCATGGTCGCGCAAAAACATTTCCGCGTAGGCGAGCAGCCAGTGCGAGAACAGGATGGGCTGGGCCGGCCGGGTGTGGGTGTATCCGGGCATGATCGCGCCGAGATGCTTTTCGGCTTTGGCAACGATCGCTTTAAGCAACTCCTCGATCAAGCCATCAATCTTCGCGAGCTCGTCCTTCAGCCAGAGCCGCTCGTCGTTCACCACCAAATCGTTCCGACTCCTTCCGGTATGCAGCTTGCCTGCCACCTCGCCCGCGAGCTCGAACAGCCGCGCCTCGAGGTTCATGTGCACATCCTCGAGTTCGGGCCGGAACTTGAATTTGCCGCTCTGCACCTCCCGCTGGATTTGTTTCAAGCCCTGGATGATTTTCCGCGCGTCCTTTTTGGCGATGATCTTCTGCCGCGCCAGCATTTCCACATGCGCAAGGTCGCTCCTGAGGTCGTAGCGCGCGAGCCTCTGGTCATAGCTCACGCTCTCGCTGAACTGCTCGAATGCTTCATTGGTTTTTTCCTTGAACCTGCCCGACCATGCCTTTTTCTTCATCGTCCTCTCCTTGAGGCCATATTATAACCGCAAACCCGCAACGGGCGCAAAGGCAGGGCAGGCGGATTGGAGGATAGGAGAATATGAGGATAAGAGGATAGGCAACTGTTGCGAAAGGTGCACGGCCCGTTCACCGTTGACCGTGCACCGTTTACCGGATGCTCAGACCGCCGGTTTGAAATACTTGATGTCGAGGATGGAGGCCTTGCGCGAGTCGGAAAAGACCGGCTCGACTTCCATGCCGATCTTGACCTGGGCCGGGTCCACCTCGGAAAGGAGATGGGTCAGGTCCGAGTCCGCGCCCTTGAGCCGGATCAAGGCCATAACGAACGGCGGCTCGACCGGCAGATACGGCTCCTTATAGCGGACCACACAGAAGCTCACCACTTTACCTTTCGGGCCGATCTCCACCCAGTCGGTGATCTTGACGAAGCACTGCTCGCAGTTCGAGCGCGGCGGGATGAAGACCTTGCCACATTTCGGGCACTTGCAGCCGAGGATTTTCGCCTGGTCGCGCAGCGCCACCAGGAATTTGGACCCGAACTCGCCCGCGAAATACCGGTAAGGGACCTCCAGTTTGCCCGGAACCTCATAGCACCATTTATCCTGCTCGCTCATTTTTCCTCCTGGGGCGCAGGCGCTCCTGCCTGCGGTCAATTTTTTCCGCGCTCATTCGGTAATCACATGGAAATGGACAATGTCGGTTACTCTTCCCTGCCGCTCGCCGTCCGGGGCGAACACGGCCTCGCAGCGCATGCCGATCTTGAGTTTCTTGGGATCGGTCACATCGAGGAAATGCATGAAGGTGGTGTCGCCGCCGTCGAGCAGGATACTCGCGGTGGTGTAAGGGACCTCGCGCATCTTGCCGGTAAGCGGGTTGAGCGTGGGCACATAGGTGACATCATAGCTCGTGATCTCGCCGCGGGGCGCGAGCTCGATCCAGTCGTCCACCTGGACATGACAGGCCGCGCACACGATCCGGGGCGGGAGCTGGGTCCGGCCGCACTTGGGACATTTGTTGGCCACGATGCGCTTGTGGTCGCGGATCTCGGAAAGGAACCTGCCCATGGTGGGACCGGTGGCGAACTTATGCGGGACGCTCAACAACTCGCTGATCTCAACCAGATCCTGTTTCTTTTCTTCAGTCATAACCGTCTCCTTGTGCGAGCAAGCTTGCTCGCGATTCGTTTATTTGCGTCTTCCTGCTTTCGCTTTGCCCTTTTTCACTTTAATCCGGGCCGGCTTCGATTTCCGGACCTTGATCTTCACTTTCATTTTCGGTTTCCCCCTTTTTACTTTGGCCTTTTTACTTTTAGCTTTTGCCTTGGGTTTCGGTTTCGCGGCTTTGGCCGGGGTCGCCACCTTCACTGGCTTCATGCCGTCCAGGCTTTTCTTGAGCAGCATGAGCACGGTCCAGAAGGTGCCGCCGAACCCGCTGGCCATGGCCACCTCAATGTTTCTCGGCACCTGGTGCTCGCCGGCGTCGCCGCGTACCTGGAGCCCGGCCTCGGCCACGCGGATCAAGGCGGTGGCCCCGATGGGGTTGGTGCTGACCACGCCGCCGCTGGGGTTGACCGGGAACTTGCCCTCGATGGCGAACTCGTTCTTCTCGACCATTTCGAGCACGGTCTTGCGGTCGAGGAGGAGGAAATTTCCGAGCCAGTCGAGCAGCCACCAGGAAGACGGGTCATACATCTCGAACACGCCGATCTCCTTGAGCGGGTTTTTGATCCCGGTCTTCGCGAACAATCTCCGCGCCGCAACTTCCTGGGTCAGCGGGTCTTTCCTCGGGCCGCCCCGGTAAAAGGTTTCCTCCCGGTGCATGGTGATATGGTCCCAGACCCAGACCGGTTTTTGCGGGAATTTCTTCGCCTTCTCCCCGGTCGCGAAGATCACGGCGCAGGCGCCATTGGATTCCGGGCACATGTGCAAAAGCCTTAGCGGATAAGCGAGCAGCCTCGAGTTCATGACATCCTGCTCGGTGAGGTTCAGGCGCAGATGCGCCTTGGGGTTGCGCCGCGCGTTGTCCGCGGCCATCACCCGCAGTTTCGCCGCGGCCCACTCGGCGCGCTCGCCGAACTCGTTCACCCACTCGAGCCCGGTCGAGCCGGTGATGGCCCCGGTCTGGATCTCGCGCATCCAGAGCGGGTCGGCCATGTTGGTGATGCCGGTGGTGGTATGGCCTTCCTCCTGCTTCTCGAACCCGATCGCCATCACCACATCGTAATACCCGCTCGCGACCAGGTTGTCCGAGGCGCAGGCGATGGTTGCGCCGGTGGTCCCGCCGGTGGTGATGCGGAACCCGGATTTGAGGAACCCGCCGTCGCCGAGGGTGTGCCACATGTCGGGCTGGTGGATGCCCTCGAACAGTTCCATGTCGCCATGCACAATGCAGTCAATGTCCTTGAGCGACAATCCGGAATCCTGAAGCGCGTCCTCCACCGCCTCGCGCACCAGCTCGGCCTGGTTGATGTCCGGCCGGTGGCCGCGGTGCTTGCTCTGCCCGATCCCGACAATCGCAACTTGACGATTCTTGCTCATCTCTCCCTCCTCACTTATTGGAAAGGATCATTACCGAATGGTGCTGTCCCGCGGGACCGGTGGCCCCGTGCGCCAGCGCGACTTTCGCTCCGGCGACCTGCCGCCTGCCCGCCTCGCCCCGGAGCTGGATCACGCACTCCGCGGCGCGCGCCAGCCCGCTGATGATCAGGGGGTTCCCGCAGAGCTTGCCGCCCGAGGTGTTCACCGGCAGCTCGCCGCCCAGGTCGGTGGCGCCGCTCATGATATAATTCCCGGCCTTGCCCGGGTTACAGATCCCGAGCGCTTCGAGGAACAGGAGTTCCTCGTAAGAATATCCCGCGCTCAGTTCGAGCAGATCGAGTTCCTTTTTGGCGTGCTTGATCCCGGCCATGTTGTAGGCGCGCTTGGCCGCGAACTTGAGGCTCGCCGACTGCCAGAGCTTGCGGTCACCCAGGTAATGCGCGTCATAACAGTTGCCCGCGCCCAGGATCCAGACCGGCTGCTTGCAAAGCTTCTTCGCCCGGCTTTCCTTCGCCACGATCAAAGCCACGGCGCCGTCGCTCGAGGGGTAGATGTCCATTTCGCGCAGCGGATCGCACACCAAGGGCGAATTCAGGACTTGCTCGATGGTCACCGCTTTTTGGACTTGAGCCTTGGGATTGAGCAGGCCGTGTTTGCGGTCCCGCACCACGGCCCGCGCAACCGCCTCCGGCTTCACCCCGAAACATTCGCAATACATGCGGGCCTGGAGCGCGGCCGCGTTCAGATAGTCCAGCCCCACCTGCCGAGAAAAGATCGGGTCGAACGCGCAATGGGTGATCATGTTCCGGTCGGACTGGGACTCCTTGCAGTGCCCGGCCACCAGGGTGATCTCGGAATGGCCCGAGGCCACGCAGGCCGCGGCGTAGAAAACCGCCTGCAAGCCGTCGCTCGCGGCCTTTTCCTCCGGGCCGTAGTGCGCCCCGACCAGGTCCCCGATGGGGGCGTCCGAGATGGTCCGGCAGTCGAAGAAATCGTCCGAGCAGGTGACCGCGTTGTCAATCTGGCCGGGGCCGTGGCCCAGGCCGGTCTGCTCGCGCACATCCTTGACCACCTCCCAGACCATCTCCTGGAACCGCTCTTTCCATTTCCGGGGCTCGAATTTGGTCTGGGCCACCGCCACTATCCCTACCCGTTCCGCCATGTTCCCTCCTTCGTAAATCGTTCTCACCGCCAAGGCGCAAAGGACGCAAAGGAATTCCTGCTTTTTCGCGCAGTTGTCTGGAAGCGCGGTTATTCTATCCGATTTGCGCGGCGCTTGCAAAGAATTTTTCGGCAAATCCTTTCACCGGAATTTTTCCGGTCCCGGTCTTTGCGCGGGCCAAGTCAATAAACAGGCCCACCCTATTGCCGGTTTTCTTAATCTAATTAAGCGGATAATTAAGGTTGCGCGCATTTAAAGGAGGAACCGATCATGAGGAAGAGAGCATTTATTATTGCGGGGCCTTTGGGGCTGGTGCTGCCGGGGCTGGCTTTGGCCAACCAGGCTGCAGTCACGATTGAGGCGCCCGCGAGCGCGAAGAAGGGGGAGGAGATCACTATCAAGCTGAATGTGACCCACAGCGCCAATGCGCCGGTCCACAAGGTGAGGCTGGCGCAGGAGGGACCGCAGAGCGGCTACTGCTCGCGCGGGTTGCGGTCTGCGGTTCAGAGTCCGGGAAATGGAGATTCGGATTTGGGAACCGGGCGCTGGTAATTCAGGGAATTACGCTCGCTTCCGAATTCCCCGCCCCGAATCCCCAAACCCTGATTTTGGACAGACCAATAGCGTTTCAATGTAAGCCGATTGTTTTGCTTAAGCCCGATTAAGGTTGGATAAAAAATATCCGAAAAAGCACAAACAACGAACTTAAATCGAGTTCCGGGTCCGCAGCCGGCGAACGCCTATCGCAATAACTGCTTAGTACGGACGACGGTCGCCGCGTCCGCCGCCGCCGCTGCCGCCGCTCTTGCGCTCGGTGCGGGGACGAGCTTCGCTGACATTGAGCGCGCGCCCCTTGAGTTCCGTGCCGTTGAGGCCGGCGATGGCAGCCTGCGCCTCGGCCTGGGTGGACATCTCGACGAAGCCAAAGCCCTTGGACCGCCCGCTCTGCCGATCCTTGATCACATTGGCAGACGCGACCTGCCCGAACCGCCCGAATGACTCGCGCAAATCCTCATCGCTGACTTCGTACGACAAATTCCCTACGTAGATGTTCATGTTCCTTTCACACTCTCCTTTTCTTTTTTCTGGTGACTCCTGTCACCTTTTTCAGCATTATACACATTTTTCGCCGCTTGTCAAAGTCCTGGTCAAATCCCCGCCCCCAAACCGCGATTACGGCCCCGGTTCACCCCCCGGCCCCGGCTGAACGGATTTCCTGCAAAGGGCAGGGAAAAGCCGTGGGATAAAACCGGGAAAGCTTGCCTGAGCAGCGCTGCCCTTCAAGGTTCAATCAGTGGTTGCTTTTCCAACCGAAGCTTCCGGCTCCGAATCAATGGCATAATACCGGCTCAGGATTTCCTTCTCGATCTTCTCCCGGGTCTCCTGGTTGACCGGATGAACCAGGTCCCGCCAGATCCCGTTCTTGTCCTTCTTGTTGGGCATCGCCACAAACAGCCGGCTGTCGCCCTGGATCACCTTCAAGTCGTGAACGGCAAAGCAGCGATCCAGCACGATCGTGACATAGGCCTTGAGCGAGCCCTCTTCCCGGACCGGGAACACTTTGATTTCCGTTATCTCCATTTTTTACCGCTTT
>CAIUDS010000760.1 GCA_903897985.1 uncultured delta proteobacterium | reverse complement strand
TATTACATCAGTCCGCAGGTCTGGGCCTGGCGGCGCGGAAGGGTCAAGACCATCAAGAAATATATTGACCGGATGCTGGTGATCTTTCCCTTTGAAAAAACATTTTACGAGGATGCCGGGGTGCCGGTGAATTTTGTCGGCCATCCCCTGGTGGAAAGGATGAAAGCCGGGAACAGCCGGGAGCAGTTGCGGAAGGATTTCGGAATGAAGCCCGATCAATTCCTGCTCGCGTTTTTGCCCGGCTCGCGCAGAGAAGAACTCCGATTGTATATGCCGCCGGCGCTCGCGGCGCTGGAGAAATTGCAAAAGGAATATCCGCTCCGGGTTTTGATGGCGCTGGCGCCGACCTTGAAGGAGGAATTGGCGCGGTCCTATTTGAATCGCAGCCAGGCCAAGGTCGAGTTGGTCTCGGGCAAAACCTACGACCTTTTATTTGCCGCGGACTTGGGCCTGATCGGCTCGGGCACCGCCACGCTGGAGGCCGCGCTCGCGGGATTGCCCATGGTCATCCTGGCCCGCTCGAGCTGGATCAACTATTTCCTGGCCCGGCCTTTTGTCCATGCCGAATTTTACGGACTGCCCAACCTGGTCGCGCAAAAAGCCATTGCGCCCGAGCTTTACATGTGGCAGGGCACCCCGGAACGCATTTATCGGGAACTAAAAAAACTGTTGGACTCGGCCGCGCTCCGGGACCAGGCCCGGGCGGAACTCGAGCTGATCAAAAAGAACCTGGGCGAAAAGGAAGCTTCGAAGGAAGCGGCCTCGATCATCATGGAGCTGATCCGGGGCTAAGCCCCGTACAGCCCGAACACAAACGACCAGGCGAATTCCATCTGCTTCAGGTTGTCCGCGCTGAGCAGCGCCTCGCCCGCCTGGCCCCCGATAATGACCTGCGCCAGCGCAACCGGGACCTCGCTCTTGCGGAACTTTCGCGCGTTCATTTTATCCATGGCCTTGACCGCGAAAATCTGCCAGGCCCGATCGCTGACCTTAACCTGGCGCCGCTCCAACTCGTCCTTCAGCAGATCCCGCTTGTCTTCCAGGTCTTTCGACAACAGCCAGATTTCGGCCCGCTCGCGCTCGGCGACCTGCGCGGAAAGATCCTCCACGCTCATTACCGCGAACTCGGTAAAAATTCCGTTGTGGTCGCTCAGCCGCATCATTTTCGTCCCCACCTTGACCTTCTCGTAAAACACCAGTTCCGCCCGCACCGGCTTCAAATAAAATCCGGTCTCGCCCGCATAGTTCTGGTAAAAAATATGGTCCAGCCGGCTGCCGGGCCGGCATTCCCGGATGGTTTCCTCGCAATTCTCCAGAGCCAGCTTTTCCTCCACACTCTCCAGCCCGGAAAGAGCCTGGAACAATTTATATTCAATCAGCACCGCCGGCGAGTTGAAATCCCCCATGGCCACCAGGCTCCGCGACCCGCTTGAGCGATTCAGGTCCTGGATGAATTTGGAATAGTATTCGACCTGCAACACCCGGTCGGTCTTGGTCGGGTCCTGCTCGAGCAAGCGGCCCTGCTTGTCGTAGAGGGCCCCATAGCGGGCCAGCAGATGGGTATTGAAGAAATCCACCGGGCCCCAGGGGGTTTGCACCTGGGCATAGCCGGCGCCGTTCGAGCCGAAAAAATCCGGGTCATAGACCGGGCCATTGACCGGATAAAAACCCATCCGGCCTTTGGTAACCGGGTATTTGCTCACGATCCAGACCCCGGGTCCGTAATGATTTTTGTCGTAATATTCAAAGGGCTTGCCCCAGCCGGATTGCTCCAGGGCTTGCATGATCATGTCCCGGTGGCTCTGGTCATAGGCCTCCTGGAAACCAATGATGTCCGGGTTCAGACGCGCCGCTTCCTCCCCGATCTTCTTCGCCCGCTCGTGCCGCTTCTGCGCCCCGATCACCCCGTCAATGTTGTAGGTCAGGACTTTGAGCCGGCCCAACTCTTTCGCGTAAAGGCAAGGCGAAACCAGGAAAATAATGCCGATGATCAGCAATTTTTTCATTTGCCTCCGGCCTTTTCCTCCCAAAGCTTCAACGCTTTTTCCAATTGCGCATAATCCTCGCCGCTTAGGTTTGATTCCCGGCCGGGGGTAAAAGTTATGATCTTGGCCAGCGCCGTGGGAATTTTGTTCTTGCGGTCTTGCTCCGCATTGAGCAGGTCCAACATCTTGACCGAAAAGACCTGCCAGGCCGGATCGGCGATATTGAGCTTTTGCGCGGAGACCTCTTTCTCAAGCCGGGGCAGGTCCGCGTCCACATTCTTATCGAGCAGCATCACCTTGGCCCAATCGCGATCGCCGATCTTCGCTTCCGGATCATCCGGAGTCAGCGCCGCGAACTCGGTGAGCAGAGCATTGTGGTCGCTCATCATGAGCTCGCCTTTCCCGGTTTTGACCTTTTCGTAAAAGACCAGCTCGGTCTTGACCGGCTTCAGGTAAAAACCGTTCGAGCCCGGATAGTTCGAGTAGAAAATATGGTCAATCCGCTGGTCGAGTTTGCAGTCCTCGTTCTGAGCCGTGCAGTTGATTATCGGCAACTCGTCCGCCACATTGTTCAAGCCCGAGAGCGACTTGAACAGTCCATATTCCAGCAGCACCGGCGGGGAATTGAAATCTCCCACCGCCACCACGCTCCGGCCCGAGCTCGCCCGGTTCCGGTTCTGGACAAACCAGGCGATCTGCTCCGCCTGCAACAGCCGATCAGTCTTGATCCAGTCGTCCTCGATAAGGTTCCCCTGTTGGTCATAAACCTTGGCGTAGCGCGCGATCAAGTGGGTGGTGAAAAAATCGAGCGGCCCGAAAGGCGTCATCACCTTTGCATAGGCCACTCCCTTTTGGGCATAATAGTCCGAGTCCTTCAGCGTCCCGTTCACCGGATAGACCAGCATTTTGGCATCCGCGAGCGGATATTTGCTCACGATCCAAGCGCCCGGACCATACCATTTCTTCTGGTAGAACTGGTAGGGCTTGCCCCAGCCGTTTTTCTCCAGGCTCTGAAGCAAAATCTTGCGGTGCCGCGCCTCAAAGGCTTCCTGAAAACCGATAATGTCCGGGTTAATTTTCGCGATCTCCTCGCCAATCTTCTCCATCCGCGCCGCCCGGTCCGGCGCGATCAGCACGCCAAAGACATTATAGGTTAACACCCTGATCCGGCCGAGTTCCTTGGCGGAAAGCTGAACGGAAAGCAATAAACCAATGATTGCCAGAACTAATTTTTTCATTTGCCAACCCCCATGTTTTCTAAAATCGCCAGCGTAATCCCATCCCCGCCCTCGCCCTGCTCGCCGGGCCGGAACGACTTCACATACGAAGAACTTGCCACATATTCGCGCACCAGATTTTTCAAGACCCCGGTGCCGTGGCCGTGAATGATATAGACCGCGGAGGGGCCCTCGCGCGCGGCGCGGTCCAGGTAGGCGATCAGTTCCATTTCCGCCTCGTCCGCGCGCTTGCCGCGCAGGTCCAGGGTATTGGAAGGAGACGGGCCCAGTTGCAAAGCCTCTTCCGGCGCCGGCGCCGCCCGGATTTCCGGCGCCGGTTTTTCCACTTTCTTACCAATCCTGCGCAAGCCGCTCAGTTTTTCATGCAGCCGGATCGAGCCGATTGCGAGCGTGGCCTCCTGTCCCGGCTGATCCACATCTATCACCCGGGCGCTGGTCTTGAGCTTCTTCACCCAGGCGATATCTCCCACGCGCCACTCGTCGGCTTTGATCTCCTTGCCCTGGTCCGGCTCCGGATATTTTTCGTCAATCTGCTCCCGGATCCGCGAAACTTCCTTTACCGCGCTCGTCATTTTCTCGCGGCTCGACCCGGTTTTGGCTTCCTCGTAAATCTGGTTCAGCCGGACCTTCACCGACCGCAGTTCCGACTCAAGTCGTTTCCGCAGTTCCTTCTTGAGTTCCTGTTCCTTGGCATGCAGCTTCTGACCCTTCTCGTCCAGTTCCCTTGCCCGGCTCGCGGCCTCTTCCTCATCCGCGCTCAATTTCCGCAGCCGCTGGTCCAGTTCGGTCTGTTTCTCGTCCAATTGCGCCACCAACTCGATGATCCGCTTGGACTCGGGATCGAGCATTTGCTCCGCGGTCGTGATCAGGTCCGGCCGCAGCCCCAGCTTTTGCGCGGTGGCGATCCCGTAGCTCGGGCCGGGCAGGCCCACGCGCAGATGATAAGTCGGAGTAAGGTGCTCGGGGTCGAACTCGAAACTCGCGTTTTTAAAACCCGACTCGTTTTCCGCAAAGGCCTTGAGCCGCGACAAATGCGTGGTGACTAGGGTGAGGCAGCCGCGGTCCCGCAGTTCCCGCAAAACCGCAATCGCCAGGGCCGAGCCTTCCTCCGGATCGGTCGAGCCCAGGATTTCATCCACCATCACCAGCGAGCTTGGCCGCGCGTATTGTATGAATGCAATCAGGTCCAGGAGATGCGCGGAATAACTGGACAGGTCTTGGGAAAGACTCTGCTCGTCGCCGATCTCGGCATAGATTTCCGGGAAAAGACCGATCCGGCTGTCCGGGTGCGCCGGGATGGCCATGCCCGCCCGGACCATCAACGAAAACAGGCCCACGGTTTTGAGGAGCACGGTCTTGCCGCCGGTGTTGGGCCCGGAGATGACCAGGACTTTGGAGTCGGGCTCGAGTTCGAGGTCGTTGGGGATGGCGGACTTGCCCCTCAAGACCAGGAGCGGGTGGCGGGCGCGGAGAATTTTGAGGCCGAGGCCGGGAAGCATTTCCGGGATGGACGCGGACAGGGCCCGGGCCAGTTCCGCCTTGGCCTGGATCAGATCCAGTTCCGAGAGCGTGTCCAAACCGATCAACAAACTGTCTCGCGCATTCTTCACCTCATCGGTCAAAGCGGCGAGAATCTTGAGAATCTCGGAGGCGATCTCGCGCTCGAGAATGCGCAACCGGTTGTTGAGCGGGACCATCTCGAGGGGTTCGATAAAAACCGTGGCGCCGCTGGCGGAAGCGTCATGCACAATTCCGGGCAGGCTCGCCTGCGCCGTATTTTTCACTGGGATGACAAATCTACCTTCGCGCTCGGTGTAAAAATGGTCCTGGATCGTGTCCTCCAGTTCCTTCGACCCCAGCATGCGCTCGAGTTTTTTCTGGACCTGGCCGCGCAGGTTCCCGAATTCATGCCGGAGCCGCGACAGCTCCGCGCTCGCGGAATCCTTGAGCTCGCCGTGCTCGTCAATCGCGCGGTCCAGCCGGCTCTTGAGTCCCGAGAAATCCTCGACCCGGCCGGCGAGTCCGGCCAGCTTGGGGAATTTGGCGCCGAGGTTCCGATAAAATTTCCGGACCACTTCGGACAGTTCGAGGAACCGGAGCAATTCGAGGAAATCTTTGGGAGTGAGTGAGGAGCCCCGGCTGGCGATTTCCAGGCTGGGCGCGAAGTCCGCGAAGAATCCCGTGGGCGGGTTCAAGCCGGAATCGAACAGGTCCATCAGTTCGCGGAGCAGACCGAGCTCGCGCGAAATTTTTTCCGGGTCTTCGGAGGGAACAAGACCGAGGCTGCGGCCCTTGCCCGGATCGCTTTTGGCATAGGCGGCGAGGAAAGCGAGCAACTCCCTGAACTCGAGCCGCTCCCACGACCGCTTAAGCACCGATTCTTTTTCCGGCAATCTCATCTTGTCCTCGCCATATTCTGGGCGGGTTTCCTCTTTTATTCAAGGGGCACTCAACCGGAAGGCTAAGGATTACAATCCGTTCAATTATCTTTGGGATGAAGAGTTAGGGCGCCTTTCCCTTGCGCCAAGAAAGAAGAAAATAGCTAAGCTAAGCGCAGATATTATCGTCCATTCAACCAAAAGATTATTCATGTTGATGCTGCATACCGGACACGGAGGGCTTGCAATGAAATGATAACCCCTGAATATTTCTCTGCCCGCATCGGTCTTGAAGACCCAAGGGGGCATCAAGCCCATACCTGCGATGATTGCTAGCCCAATTATGGCTGTAAACTTTTGATATTTGCTCACCTTTTATCCCTTCCTAAACCAATGCTCAATCGCACCCAAATTATTATTGGCCTCACGATTTTTATCCGGCACCTTTCCAAATCAAGGAATTTGTTGCCGGATCATATCCAATTTCAGACAAGAGACAAAGCGCGGGCATGATGAAAGCCGAGCGTCGGTAAATCAGCTTTATTTCTTCCTGAGTAAGCGAGCCTTTCTCCATGAGCGCTTCATAGACATCCACAAAGGCTTTATGAGGAATTTTATTAAATTCTTCCCCGCTCCTTTCGGTTGCTACCAAAATTCGTTCGCCCGCAATCCTTATTCGATTAGGATTTCGCCGCGTGAAGGTCTCGATTACAGACTTTGCAGCGAGTTGTTCAATAAGACGGGAAATAAGCTTTTTTGAATCAACAAAGCTATTCTTGCTCATTGCTTTGATCCCCTTTTTTTGTCCGCAGTGAACCCGATGGACTTGGGTTTGGCCGGCGGGAGCGACATCATTTCTTTAATCACCTGAATGATTTCCAGGATTTGATGGTCATGAGTAGTTAGTTTTTGCTCCAACTCCGCAACCTTGAGGGCCAATTGTTTGTGGGTGGACAGGATCTCGCGGATCCGGACAAACGCCCTGACCACATAGACACTCATTTCGATCGCGCGCTTGGAATTCAGGACATTGGCGGCCATGATCGCGCCATGCTCGGTGAAGGCGTAGGGCAAGTTTGGTGAAAATTTGAGGTTGGCGAGGTGGTCGCAATTTGCGACCACCTCCCGCTTTTCCTCCGGGGTCAATTGAAACATGAAATCCGACGGGAACCGCTCCCGATTGCGTTTAACCTGCTCATTAAGCCTTTTGGTCGTCACGCCGTAAATCATTGCCAAGTCCGCGTCCATCATTATGCGCTGGCCGCGGATGGTGAGGATCAAGTTCTCCAGCGGTTTTGCCGGGGCCAGAGCCTGTTTTTCATCCATTTAATCTACCCGTCAGAAGTGGCCCCAACTTCGACCAATCCGCTTCACTTATCGCCCTCACAAAACCTTCGAATAAAAAGATATTTTTCCAAATATCCTCGATGAAGACCGCGGGCAATTTCTTCACAGAATCTTCAACTCTTCCTTGAGAATTCGATCCTTGAGCATCGGATGGATCGCGGCATATTCGACCAGGTCCACCTTCCGGCCCAAGGCCTCGCCCAACTCGTTCTCAACCCGCACAAAATCCAGCAGGCTGAAATGCTTCTTCCGGATCTCGACCAGGATATCCACATCGCTGCCTTCCTGCGCCTCTCCCCTCGCCACCGAACCGAACAGCCCGGCCCGGCTCACCCCGTGTTTCCTTAAAATAGGCAATAGTTTTTCTTTTAGTTCTTCTATCTTCATCCTGCTTATCATTTTACCATCCTTCTTAATCACTTGCCAGAAGTTTCGGGAAAGGATGCTTTGAATTCAACCTTGTCCTTTTTGCAAATAGTCTGGAGTATTTCGCGGCCCATCATGGCGCCGGTGGGGACGCCGCCGCCGGGCTGGAGCCATTGTCCGATCATGTAGAAATTATCGAGTCCGGGCAGGGTCCGCTTCATGCGGGAGAAGGCGTTCTTGGTGGTGATCAGCCAGCCTTCCATCGAGCCTTCCCAGTTGCCGGTGTAGCGCTCAAAGGTCATGGGCGTGGCCACATCCGCCATTTCCACATCCTCCGAAATGCCCGGGTATTTCGACTCGAGCAAGCCGAGCACCGTGTCCGTGATCTTCTGCTTCTCCGTCTCGTACTTTTCCTTGTCCTGAGCCAGCTCCCGCCAATTTTTCATGTCCGACATGAACCGGCACACGAGCACGGTCTTGCCCGGCGCGGCCAGGGTGGGGTCGCAGGCGTAATTGTGGATGCTGAACCCCTTCTGGTCCTCGCCCGCAATCCGCACCGGCCGGTCCAGCATGTAGCCGCAGAGCCCGGGCTCCTTGGTCATGTCGCGCTTAACCCCCAGCGAGACCTGGATCAGCGACTTGAACCGCGGCATCTTCGCGTAGCGGTCCTTGATCTCCGCGTCCACGAACTTCCCTTCCAGCATGTCGAAGATGGTGGCGTGGCCGTCCGCCGCGGAGATCACCAGGTCGGCCTTGTGTTCGGAGCCGTCCGCGAGCCGGATGCCGATGGCGCGGTTGTTCTCGACCAGGATTTTGACGATGCGGCTGCGGTAATGGATTGTGCCGCCGAGCTGGAGGAACCGTTTTTCAATGGCTTGCGAGAATTCGAGCGAGCCTCCGATCGGGTATCCGGCGTTCTTCGCGTTCATCCAGGCCAGGGTCATGATCATGAAGATCATGGAAAAGTCGGGCAGGTCGAAACTGGCGCGGAAGGCTTTGCGGAGGAACGGGTCTGAGAAGCGCTCGGAAAAAACCTGCACGCTGACCTTGCTCCACTTGGTGAGCGCGCGGAAATATGGCGCGATGGCGATGAACATCTTCACGGTGTCCCAGGTGGACGCCGGGGACAGGGGCATTTTCATCCCGGTGAATTTGCGGATCGCGCCGGTGAAATCGCGGATGGTTTTTTCGTCTTGCGGCGAGAGTTCGAGCAGGTGCTTTTCCAGCCGGTCAATGTCGGTGTAGAGGATGAGGGCCTTGCCGCTCGAATCCTTGATCCGCATCAGGACTTCGTGGTCTATGAACTTGCGGCCCTGCACCGCGCCCAGTTCCTGCCAGACCTTGTAGAAATCGTCGGCCGGGTTGGAACCCACGAGCCAGTGCAAACACCCGTCAATGGTGAAGCCCTTGCGTTTCCACGAAGTGCACAGCCCGCCCGGCAGGGTGTGCAACTCGAAAATGTCCGCCGCATACCCGTTCATCCGCGCATAGCACCCCGCGGACAACCCCGCAATCCCCGCGCCGATTATGATTATCGTCTTTTCCATCGCGCCTCCTCGATTTGCTCAAGTTGCCCGATTTTATCACGGATTGCCGTTTTTATCTTTGCTGCTCCATGCTTTTGATTTTCTTTAGCAGGGCGTTGAAAAATGGCTCCGGTGCCCCTTTCGGTCATTCCCGGCTTGACCGGGAATCCAGTATTATTAATAAGCTGGATTCCCGCTTTCGCGGGAATGACTAAAGACATCCGAGATTTTCAACACCCTGTTAGGGCGCAATTTAGAGATTGGCTTCAGGTATGCTAGGATTTTTCGGACATGGATCGAGAGAAAATTCTGCTGTTCGGCCATCGCGGGGCGCGGGGAGAGGCGCCGGAGAACACCATTGCGGGGTGCCGGCGGGCGCTTTCGGCCGGGATGGACGGGATCGAGGTTGATGTTCGGGTATGCCGGAGCGGGGAGGTGGTGGTTGCTCATGACGCCACGCTGACGCAGATTACCGGGCGCCGGCTGCCGGTCCTGGCTTATAGTTTGGTGGAGCTTAAGCGCCTGGATGTGGGAGCGAGTTTCAGCGAAGCCTATCGGGGCGAGCGCATCCCGCTGTTGGAAGAGGTGCTGGACAACTTCGGGGACAAATTAATCCTGGACCTCGAGCTCAAGGGGAAGGGCATCCACGCGTTCGGCCTGGAGGAAAAGGTTATCCGACTGGTGCATCGGCGGGGGTTGCAGGACCGGGTGATCCTATCGAGCTTCAATCCGCTGATCCTGCTCAAGGCCGCGTCGCTGGACCCGACTTTGCGGCTGGGCTTTAACTTGCTGGACGATTTCTGGATCGGGTTGCGGAAAATCTGGTTCCCGCGTTTGCTGCATTCCTATTCGGTGCATCCGGAGCCGAGCCTGATGGACGAGGGCATGGTCAAATTCGCGCGGCGGCGGGAGGCGAAACTGATCCCCTGGCAGGTGAACGAGGAATCGGATATTCGGCGGGCGCTGGAGCTGGGCGCGGACGGGGTGATTTCCGATTTCCCGACGCGGCTGAAAAGAGTATATAATGAGTGGTGTGCGGAGAAGCGACTTCCGCCTTCGCTCTGATTAAAGAGCTATGGCGGACCGGAAAGTCGCCCGCACAGTAAGGAGTCGCGCTCCCGCCCAGCGGGAGCGCCGGCACGATTAAGGAGATTAAGATGGCGGAAATCGAACAGAGCATACCGCAGAAGTTTTTC